>JBBPYD010000064.1:0-36842 GCA_038200305.1 Bryobacterales bacterium | reverse complement strand
GCCTTTGTTGTGCTTGCTTCGCTGACGGAACAGATCGACACAGCCGAAGAGGAAGAATACGAAAGCGGCCTTCCAGAGCAGGCTTTCCAGAGCGCCGGCGACATGATGGGCAGCAGCTTCTGTAGTGCTCAACGGAAGCATAAGAAACTCGCCGAGCCTGTCTTTGACAATCAGGTATACGGTGAGAATAAAGATCGGAAGCAGAATTACCGCTTGCACCAACGCTGGAATGTTTTGCCCTGGAAGTTGCTTCAGACGCGCCGCGGGATTCAGACGTGAGAAATCCGGTGTGAGCTTGTTGAAGGCAAAACCAAGTTGGGTGGTGGCCATTTGAGCCACCAAACTGGCGCCGAGTAACGCGCCCACCGCGACGAAAAACATGGAGAGATTCGGTAATATCAGATCCCTTAGATAGTTAGTGAGCGTGATAGCGGTAAGTTCTCCGTGAAACGCCGCACTCAGCAGATAACGCGTGATCTCCCGCAGTTTTGAGAACCAATCGTTACTGTAGGTGACCAGTATGGCGACGAATGAGAGGAACTGGGCGCCAGCGACGAACTCTTTGCTGGCTGGAAATTGGCCCTCTTCGCGCGACTTACGCAGCCGTTGCTGTGTAGGTTCCTCTGTCTTCTGACCGTTGCCGGACACGTTAGCGGATAACGCTCGTCAGCATGGAAAGCGTCTGATGCGCGGTCTTTTCGAATACGGCAGGCATCAGGCTCGTCATCGCCGCCAGTGCGGCCAAAGCACCAAGCATCTTCACCGGAAAGGATAGGGTCAGAAGTTGAAGTTGCGCATTGATGCGGCCCAGGAGAGCGAGCGATATGTCGAACAGCATGAGCAACGCTATGACAGGCATCGCGAGCCGCAGGCCGGTGGAAAATAGAATGGACCCAAGTTTCTGGATTGCAATCGCCATGGAGCCGGTGATCAAGAAGGTTCCCGGCGGATAGATATCCAGACTATGCGCGAAGATGCGGATTACTTCCCGGTCGAGGCCGAACGCGAAGAACAGGAAGCCTGCCATCAGTTGCGTGATGATCTGCAGCACGCCGATGTCCGTCTGGTTCGTTGGGTCAATTGTGGATGCGTACGAATAGCCCGCCTGGAGTCCCAGAATCTGCGCGGCCAATACGAACGATTCGGCGAGAAAGGCCACAGCGAGCCCAACCGTCAGCCCGAACGCTGCTTCGGAGAATAGCCAGGCAGTGAGTAATCCTATGCCTGGGTTGGCATTGGGCGGGGCGTGCCAGAACGGAAACAGGGTCAAAGTGATGCAGATGGAGAATACGATCTTCGGAGCATCCGGGGTGTTCTTCGCTCCAGGAAAGGGCACAAAGATGAACGCAGAAGCAACACGCGCCAGCACCAGCAGGAAACTGTAGAGCGTTGAGAGTGAAAACGTCAGCTCACTTGGCATAGCGGCTGAAGTCTCCGAGAGTCATGGTGGTGTAGGCGATCAGCTTCATCAGCATCCAAGGCAGAAACACCAGCAAGCCAACAAGAAAAGCCGCAAGCCGCGGGACGGTGGAGAACGCCGCATCCTGAATGGATGTGACAATCTGCACGAAACTGATGACGATACCCGCGATGAACCCGATCGCGAGCAAAGGAAGGCTGAGCCAGAATGTAGTCATGAGCGCTTCCCGGAAGACTTGAACGGCGAGTTGTTGATTCATGTCAATAAAAGCTCTTCACCAAAGAGCCGACTACCAGGTTCCAGCCATCCACCAATACGAACAGCAGGATTTTGAATGGCGCAGACAGCATCGCCGGCGGAAGCTGGACCATGCCGACCGAGAGCGTGATGGAAGCGATCACAAGATCGATTACAAGAAATGGAAGGAACAGCACCGAGCCAATCTGGAACCCGGTCTTCAGCTCTGAGATTACGTACGCTGGGATCAGCACCTGCAAACTGAGATCAGCCGGTTTAGCCGGCGCCGGCGTGTGTGAAATTTCGAGGAATAATGCGATGTCCTTCTCGCGGGCAAACTTGAGCAGGAATGCTTTGAGTGGCTTCGATCCCTCATCAAACGCCTGTGTCTGCGTGAGTTGTCCTTTCTCCATCGGATCCCATGCCTTGGCGTAGATCTCAGAGGCGACCGGACTAATGATCAACATGGTGAGAAAGAGCGACAGGCCGATCAGAACTTGGTTTGAGGGCGTGGATTGAGTGCCTAAAGCTTGCCTCAGAAAGTGGAGAACTACCGTGATGCGCAGGAAAGGCGTGATCGACATCACGATGGCCGGCAGGAGCGAGAGTGCGGTCATCAGCACCAGGATCTGCATCGGCATACTGATGCTTCCTCCTTTGCCGGGCGACAGAGTCTCACCCAGAAGTGAAGTTGCGGGGGCTGCCGCCAACGTGGTTGCAAACGGCAATAGTAAGCTGAGGCGTCTCATTAATTGTCCGTTTCGCTCGCCGGTACCGTTTCAAGTAGCGTGCAGCCGGACGCGTACACCGCGACGACTAGATCCCGTTTACCAACTCGCAGAAGGTGGACGCTGTGTTGCGGGGTCAGGCGAACGCGGTCGATCACCTGGAGTTTAGCCGTCCCGGAGCGTGCGGGACCGAAGGCGACCAGTTTCTTCCCGCGCAACCACCAGAGCGCCACTCCGAGTATCGAGAATACAAATACGATGGCTGCGATCTGCTGAAGCGCCGCCACTATATCTCGTCCTCATTGAAGTCTGTAATCCGTACGCCCATAGTCTCTTCGATAATTACGATCTCGCCGAAACCGACCAACGTTCCGCCGACGAGAATGTCGATGTTCTCTCCGGCGGAACGAGTCATCTTCAAGACGCTGCCTTGTTTCAGATTGAGGATGGAGCCAATCGACATGACTTTCCGGTCAAGTTCGACTTCGACGTCGACCAAAACATCCGCGAGATGGGCAATCTCCTCGTGGGAAGTCATCGTCTATTGCTTGAGGTTGATGGTTACCTGGCTCATCTCATCAACGGTGGTGATCACCTTCGAGTTTGCCTGGTATCCGCGTTGGAATACGATCAACTGAGTGAACTCGCGGGCGATGTCCACCGTAGAGGATTCGACCGCACCGCCCATGATACTTCCGCGGCCGCCCGTTCCAGCAAGCCCGATAGCCGGAAGCGCGCTGCGCTCACTCAACTGGTAGTTGTTATTGCCGACCGCAACCAGCGATTCCGGATTACGAATCGAAGCCATTGCAAGCTGTCCGACCACGCTCTGGGTGCCGTTGGAATATTGGGCACGGATGCTTCCGCCGTCGCCGAGCGCAACACGAATGAGCTGTGCGGCCGGGCTGCCGTCTTGAGTGTTGGCAGACACGGCAGTAGCCTGCGAGAACTGGGTGATGCGCGGGGTTGCGCCGTTATACATGTTCCAGGTGAGCGACATATCGGATGCGCCATCCACGAGCCCCGCCATGGGTATGACCGGCATGGGACCCGTCTGCGTTGGGTTGGAGAGTTTCCCTTGTGAGTCGAAAGTGAGTGTTCCGGTGATAGGTGCTAGAGGAGCCGTCGTGTCGGCAGCCGGGAGTCCGATGGAATAGTCCCACTGGTTCGCCGTCGCGTTCTTTGTAAAGTCAACCGTCACGACGTGGGCAGCGCCGAGGGAATCGAAAACCTGGATGGAAGACGAAAATTTATCCGGCGGCGGGCCGGCGGCCGCGGCGGCGTTCAGGTTCATGTCGAAGGAGAAGTTCGTGCTCGCCTGGGGAGGCTTCACGGTTCCAACCGGCACCACGATGTTGCCCGTGGGGCCGTTCGTCGGAACTACATCGTTTACAACCGTCCATCCCTGCACCGCCTCGCCGGTGGAAGTGAGCAGAGCGCCGTTCTTATCTACCTGCAGGTTGCCGCCGCGCGTGTAAAGGGTGGCTCCAGCGTTGTCTTTCACTACGATGAACCCATCGCCCTGAATGGCTGCATCCAGCGGGCCGGAAGTGGCCTGAATCGCTCCTTGAGAAAACTGGCGGACGGTCAGGGGGCGACCGACGCCGAAACCCACTTGCGTTTCGCCGAGTCCGGCTCCGAGCGATTGGGTGACCAGGTCGTGAAACGAAATGGCATTCGCTTTGAAACCGGTAGTGTTGAGGTTGGCAAGATTGTTTCCAACCACATCCACCGCCGTGGCATGTGCGCTGAGCGCTGAGAGTGCTGTTGAGAAGGATGTAAACATAGTGTCTCCGTTATTGGTCTATGCTGCTGGTTTCTTATCGGTGGTTGGGTCTGGAACCGTGTCCACCGGAGCCGCCGGCGTTTGCTTGGCCAGAAGGCCGTGAATAGCCGTCAGTTCCTGGTTCGTTGTCATCGATTGCTCAAGACCGCTGAACTGCGCTAGTTGCGAGATGAACTGCACGCCATCTTGCGGTTGCAGCGGGTTCTGGTTCTTGATCTGCGCCACAAGCAGTTGCAGAAAGGTTGCTTTGTTAGCCAGAGCGTCCGTCTGGCTTCCCGCCGGCTTTATGGCCGCGGTAGGATCGAGTGTGGGTGAGGTATTGCCGACTCCGGATATCATATGTCTCCTATGCTTCCTTTTTAAGACGCCCTTCCAACTCAATGAGCCAGCCGGGCTTGTTCTGTTGTTTGTTCTGTTTCTGTTGTGGATTGCCGCCAGATGGCGCGTCTCCTGGCTGCTGCTGTTCCGGCCCATCTGGATAAGATTCGCTGTGGTTTGCGGGCCGGACGCCGCGGCTGTCTGCCGTCCCGAGCGGGTAGGTATCGGCCGGCGTCCAGGTCTCGGTCTTATAACCCCTTTGGTCCAGCGTGCGGACCAGTTCGGTCAGCTCTCCGCGCAATGCGGAACTCAATTGGGGATCTGAAGTGCGGACGGTGACGTTGACTTTGCCGTTGTGCTCGATCAAGTGGACATCGAGGGTGCGGTTGCCCGACGAAGGGATACGGATCGAGATCTCGCGTGCCGCTTCGGTTCGAACCGCAGGTTTTTCCTGCAAGTCCGTGTGATTTACGGTAGCAGCTTGCTTCCCCTCCGGCCCGGGTACTGCTTTAGCTTGAGCGGGCTCGGCTTCGCGCACCGGTACCGCAAAGGTTAGGGACGATTTTGGGTTCGTTTGTGCAATTTCCGAAGTCGGTTCGTCCAGATTTGGCTTCGTTTTGTCATTTTCCGGCACAACAACAGGGGCCGGGGCAGCCGGCTTTGGGTTTGTTCGTGCTGTTTCTGGCTCGGTTGCCACTGAGAGCTGGTTCGGAGTTAGCTTTGTGTTTTTCTCAGCTTGGGGTTGTTCGCGCTCGGTCAGACCGGCCGTGAAGGAGATGGGTTCGGTCGAACGGCGAGCTTCTGGCAGGATTTTCCCTAGAGCCTCGGGCAGTTCGGGAGACTTGGAAGATTCGCGGTTGAGTTCCAGCTTGGGTAGAGGCAGATCCTTCGGTGCGGGAGACGGAACCAGGAGTGGAAGCGTCACGACGGCTGGTAGCGGGAGAGCGGCTTCCTGTGGGGCGTCGTTTTCGGGTTTCTGGGCCTTGGGATCTTCGACGGCTGCCAGCGTTGCCGATACTGCCGGCGAGGCGGCGTAAGTGTCTTCGCCGAGCGATCGTCCGAGATTCAACGCGAGCGGTGGCTTGCTTAGGGTAGCTGGGATCGGTACATTCATCATCGCGAACAATCCACCGCTGTTCTGGTCTTTAGGATCTTTCTGCTCCTTGGCGGGGTCTGTCGTGTCGGCAACCTTCGCATCTCGCCTTTTTCCGGTGAACTCCCCTGTGGGGCCTACGGAAGTCTCTTGTCCCTGGAACTGAGTGGGGGGAATCGACGCAACTTCTCCCCCTATTAATGACTGGACGAGTTTCTGAAAATCGTGGGGATTTTCCGTTCCGTTTTGCGCTGCATTGGAGATTACCCTAGGATCGGGTGGCGGAATTGGACGGAATCCTTCGGCTCCTGCTACTGCGGCTGAGAGGTTGGCGAAACTCACGCACTCACTTATGCAGATGGGCTGCCAATCGTGATCAGTGGGTTTTCAAGGAGATGAGAGAGCGGAATACCAAATTGGCACGTTTCGTTCTGAAACGGAACGCGATTTAGTCCCCGAAATGAAACTCCTAATATCCTTTTCGGCGAATTGAGCCATAATTTATATGCTTTTTTTGGCAGCGAGATTGCATTAGGGAAGACAAAGGGAATTTATGGACGCATTATCAATTTCGGCAGCAAGTGGGATGCGGTCGCGAATGGAGTCGCTGGACCTGCTGGCGAACAACATCGCCAATTCGAGTACGGCTGGTTATAAGGCGGACCGCGAGTTCTACAACCTATATGTAGCGCCGGAGGCTCTGGACGGCGCAGAAATGCCTGCGACTCTGCCGGTGGTGGAGCGCCAGTGGACCGATTTCGCCCAAGGCAACATGACACCCACAGGGAATCCGCTGGATTTGGCGCTGGCAGGGAAAGGTTTTTTTGCAGTTAACGGCCAGAGCGGTCCTCTCTATACACGCAATGGAAATTTCATGTTGAGCGCGGCTGGGCAATTGCAGACGCATGAAGGTTACGCGGTGCGCGGCGAAGATGGGAAGCCAATCAAGGCCGACCCGGCGAAAGCGGTCTCGATTACGGCTGACGGATCGGTAGAGCAGGATGGACAGGCGCTGGGCCGAATCGCAGTGGTAGAGATCGATCAGCAGCAGGATTTACAGAAACTCGGGTCCACGTATTTCCAAATGAACGATGGAAAGGCGGCTGTGAAACCGGCTACGGGTACGCAGGTGCAGCAAGGAAATCTGGAGAGCGCGAACGGCGCTCCTGCCGAGCACGCGATTCGCCTGGTGGGCGTGATGCGCCAGTTCGAGATGCTGCAACGCGCGTTGTCGATCGGGAGTGAGATGAATCGCAAGGCTGTGGAAGAAGTGGCCAAGGTTAGCTAGTTCAGGAGATCAATCATGATTCGAGCACTATACAGCGCAGGCAGCGGAATGACCGCCCAGCAGATGAACGTGGACAACATCGCCCACAATCTTGCCAACGCAAACACGGTGGGCTTCAAGATGCGGCGTGCACAGTTCCAGGACCTGATGTATCAGAGCTTTATTCAGCCGGGGGCGGCGGCGGGAGCACAGACGGTGGTTCCGAGCGGATTGCAGCTTGGCCTGGGGGTCAGAACTTCAGCGAACGAGATCAGTTTCGCGCAGGGAGCCTTTGCATCGACAGATAATCCGCTGGATCTGGTGATTCAGGGGCGCGGTTTCTTTCAGGTGCGGCGCGCGTCGGGTGAGCTGGCCTATACGCGGGCGGGCACATTTCAGTTGAACCGCGAGGGCCAGATGGTAACCAGCGACGGGGAAGCTCTGGAGCCGCAAATCACGATCCCCGCCGAAGCGCAGTCGATTACGATCGCGGGGGACGGAACTGTCAGCTATGTGCAGCCGGGGCAGACAGCCTCGCAGCAGGCGGGTCAAATTCAGCTTGCGAATTTTATTAATCCAGCGGGTCTGAACAGCATAGGGCATAACCTTTTCACGCCGACGGATGCTTCGGGCGAGCCCACGGTTGGCAATCCAGGAGGCCAGGAAGGGCTCGGCACACTAATGCAGGGGTACACCGAAGGGTCCAACGTCAGCGTGGTGGAAGAGTTCATCAATCTGATTGTGAGCCAGCGGGCGTATGAAGCGAATTCAAAAGTGGTGAAAGCCGCCGATGAGATGTATCAGCAAGTAAATAACATGCGATGAGGATCTTACTTGTATTTATGGTTACGGCGGCTCTGCATGGCGCATGCCTGATGGTGGAAAGCGATCACATTCTGGCTCGGGATGTGGCGCCGGCCATAGCGGAATTTTCACGGATTCCAGCCGAAGAGGTCATTGGGCTTGCCCCTTTACCAGCGGTGCGGCGTATTATGAGCGGCGGTGAACTGGTCCGTATCGCAGCGAGATTCGGATTGGTTATCGCGGCCCCGATAGACGTTTGCTTTGAATATCCGACCGAGATCCTGACGCGCGAAAAAGTTGTCGAGAATCTCACGCGCTCGCTCGACGTGCCTGAGGCCGAAATGGAGTTGATCGATTTTAGCCGGTACCCAGTCCCTCATGGGGAACTTAGCTTTCCTCGCTCAGGACTGAATGTACATCCGCTATTGACGGAGCGGTCCATCGTGTTCTGGAGAGGGAAAGTGACGTACGGGGGAATGAAATCGGTTTCCGTTTGGGCCCGAGTGCGCATGTCGGTGATGCGCGAGAGGCTGGTTGCCGCCGAGACGATCCCTGCGGGGTCGGTGGTAACCGAACAACAGGTCCGAATGCAGCCTGTGAAGCAGTTTCCGTTGGATACACAGCCGCCAGTCCCGGCGGACGCGGTGGTTGGCCGGGTTGCCAAGAGGACAGCCGCGGCCGGCCAGGTGCTGGCGGCAACTTCCTTTGCCTTGCCGAAGGAAGTAATACGCGGAGCCGAGGTTTCGGTACTGGTGAAGGCGGATGGTACTCAGTTGAGCATTCCAGCGCTCGCCCAAAGCAGCGGCGCGATCGGCGAAACAGTTTCACTGAAGAATCCGGTAAATGGCCGTTCCTTCCGGGGCGTGGTGGACGGAAAAAATCGAGTACTGGTGACTGCGAAATGATGCGAATCCCATTTTTGCTGGTAGTCTTTGCAGTGTTGGCGCCGGCGAAATCACCCCTTAGTTTAAAGAAGAAGACTGAGCCATCCGCAATCGATCAATATATCCGGGATGCGGAGGCGCACCAGGCGGCCCCGGACCAGTCGGCGTCTGTGGGTTCACTTTACACCGCGAACGGCCTGCTGGGGGATACGACGCGCGATCTGAGGGCATCTCAGATTGACGACATCGTGACGATTTTGGTGGCAGATGTTGCGTCCGCGGTGTCAAAGGGCGTGACGAACAGCTCCAGGAAATCCAGCGCGCAATATGGCATTAACGCGGCTTATGGACCGATCAAGGCGGCCAGCCCCTTGGGGAACTTGGCGGGTGCGACGGGGGCGCAATCGATACAGGGGCAGGGGGAAACAAGCCGGCAAAACACCATATCGACTACTCTATCGGCTCGCGTGACACACGTTTTGCCGAATGGAAACTTGGTGGTGGAAGCGCACAAGAACGTGTCTGTTAACTCTGAAAACCAGGTTGTGACGGTGCGGGGCGTAGTGCGGCCGAACGACGTCTCCCCGGCCAATACTGTGCCGTCGGACCGGGTTGCGAATCTGGAACTGCGGATCAATGGCCAGGGAGTGGTGAACGATGCGGTGAAGAGGCCGTTTATCTTGTATCGGATATTGATGGGGCTTTTGCCATTTTAGGCTGCGATGACACGATTCGTTAAATTTTTATCGATTCTGCTGCTTTGTTGGAATCTCAAGACCTTCGCAGCGGCGCGGGTGAAGGAGTTGGCGTCGATTGAAGGAGTCCGCGATAACCAGTTGATTGGGTATGGTCTGGTGGTTGGACTGGCCGGCACGGGAGATCGTCGGCAGACGGTGTTTTCCGCCCAGAGTCTGACGAACATGCTGCAGCGAATGGGTGTTTCGGTGTCGCCCACGGCGATTCAGGTGAGCAACATGGCAGCGGTGATGTTGACCGCGACGCTGCCCCCCTACGCACAACCGGGGGCGCGATTGGACGTGACGGCCGCGGCGATCGGCGATGCTAAGAACCTTCAAGGCGGGTTGTTGCTGATGACGCCGCTCAAGGGAGCGGACGGCCAGGTATATGCGGCGGCGCAGGGTTCGGTGGTGACCGGCGGATTTGTTGCGGGCGGAGGAGGCACTAAGCAGACGGTGAATCATCCGACGGCAGGAAGGATTCCGGGCGGGGCAATTATTGAGCGCACCGCCCCATCCCTGGCTCCGAGTTCGAAACTGCGATTGCAACTCAGGCAGGCGGATTTCACCACAGCGGCACGAATTGCGGCAGTGATCAATAAGACGTTTGGGATAGACGGCACACTAATTGCGCGAGCGGAGAACTCGGGTGCAGTGGCGGTGCAGGCTCCGGCGAGTTACTCATTGCGCCCGGTGGAGTTCGTATCCGAAATGGAGAATCTGACGGTGGAGACCGACCGGCTGGCGAAGATCGTAATCAACGAGAGAACAGGCACGATCGCCATGGGCAAAGAAGTTAAGATTTCTCCGGTTTCCATTCTACACGGAAGCCTGACGGTCCAGATTGAGACGAGCCTTCTGGTTTCACAGCCCCCAGCGCTGTCGAGCGGGGAGACGGCCGTGGTGCCGCAGGTGGCCGTTGCAGTAAAGGAAGAGAAGGCGAGGAACATTTCGCTGAAGAAGGGCGCAAACGTGGACGAACTTGTGAGGGCGCTGATGGCGATTGGATCGACCCCGAGGGACATCATCGCGATTTTGCAAAGCCTGAAGGCAGCAGGAGCTCTGGAAGCCGAGTTGGAGATCATCTGATGAAACTTGAATCCGTATTACCCGCAAGCGGCGGCAAAGCAATGTACGCGAAGCCGGACGATCCGGGGAAGGTGAAGGATGCGGCCACTCAGTTCGAGGCGTTGCTCTTCGGACAGATGATGCGGTCGGCGAGGGAGTCCAGTTCCGGTGGTTGGGGTGGTGAGAGTGACGATAAGGCCGGAGATTCCATGAAAGAGATGGCCGAGCAACAGCTTTCTCAATTGCTTGCGGCCGGCAGTGGACTAGGCTTGGCGAAGCTGGTAATACAGGGAATCTCCAAGCAATCAAGCGCGAACTCTTGATTTAGAGGGCGGGCGGCAGCCGATAAGAGTATCAAAGAGAATATGCGAATTAGATACTCTGAGCAGACCCATTGCGCTTTACTGGCGGCACTCCTGAAGAACTGTAGCGACCGGGTGGAGGCCCTTGAGCGGCAAATGGACAAGTCTGAATACTTCGTGCCTGGAATCGGCATTAGCGCTGCAATGATTGCAGAACTCTGTCATGGGGGATGACTGTTCCTGCCATCAAGTCACCGGTTGGGCGTGCATTTCGGTATCATAGAGGTAAGCATTTGCAGCATTGTCTAGCTGTAATTACACATACCAAGTATCTGCATGTCTGACCAAAACGAACCCAAGTTAAATATTAACGGTTGGCTCCAGGAAGAGCTCTACCAGAATTATCTTCACGACAAGAATGTGGACGACACCTGGAAACGCGTTTTCGAATCGAACGGACATCCGAAGTCGAACGGCGATCTCAGCGTACCGGCTGTAGCCGCGAATGCCACCGCCGTAGCCGTCGCGCCCGTAGCAGTTTCGCACTCCGATCAACTCACCCCGTTGCGTGGCGTCGCGGCGAAAATCGCCGAGAATATGACGCAGAGCCTGACGGTTCCTACCGCGACTTCGCAGCGTATGATCCCGGTCCGCATCATTGAGCAGAAGCGCCAGCACATCAACGGCCTCAGGACAGCAGCCAGCCAGAGCAAGATATCCTACACCCACCTGATCGGTTGGGCCATCGTCCGCGCTCTCAACGAATATCCGAATCTCAACCACGCGTTTCTTGAGCAGAATGGCGAATTGTTCCGCGTGGTTCACAAGGAAATCAACCTGGGCATCGCGGTGGATGTAAAAGCCAAAGACGGCTCCTCTACCCTGATGGTCCCCAACATCAAGAACGCTGGCTCCATGAACTTCAGCCAGTTCCTGGCGGCTTTTGACGATATTGTCACCCGCGCGCGCAACGGCAAATTGCAAATGCCCGATTTCCAGGGCACCACTATTTCACTGACGAATCCAGGCACGGTTGGAACGCTTGGCTCCGTGCCGCGCCTGGTCACCGGCCAGGGTGCGATCATCGCCACCGGCGCCATGGATTATCCCGCCGAGTATCAGACCGTCACCGACGAAATGAAGTCGCACATCGGCATCAGTAAGGTGATGATGGTGACTTGCACATACGATCATCGCATTATCCAAGGCGCTGAATCCGGCCGGTTCCTGGGCAAATTGCAAGCGCTGCTGAACGGGGAAGACGATTTCTACGGCAAGATCTTCGCCGAACTCGGGATTACGCAGCCGTCCGCACCTGCTGTTACCGTCGCTGCACCCGTTTCCACCTCTGCTTCCACCCCTGCTTCATCCGATGCCGCGCTAAAGGAAGCCGCAGCCGCGTTCCTGATCGACGCCTACCGCGTATACGGCCATCTCGCGGCCGACCTCGACCCGCTTGGATCGAAGCGCCCGTCACATCCAGATCTAGAATTGGCTACTTATGGACTAACCGAAGCCGATCTCGACCGCCCGCTGGTTTCACAAGGTGGAAAGACCTTGCGTACGGTCATTGATGAGTTGCGCCGGACCTATTGCGGCAAAATCGCTTACGAGTACATGTACATCCAGTCTCCGGAGCAGAAAGAATGGCTCCGTAGCCGGATGGAATCCACTCAAAATCATGAACCGCTCGACCGATCGGTCCGGCTCCGCATCCTCGACCGCCTGATTGAGGGCGAGGGGTTCGAACATTTTCTCGATAAGCGATATATCGGCAAGAAGCGGTTTTCCGTGGAAGGCGGTGAGTCGGCGCTGGTCATGCTCGATGAGACCTTGGAACGGGCCGCGAACAGCGGAGCGCAGGAAGCCGTCATCGGAATGGCGCATCGCGGCCGGCTGACGATTCTCGCCAATATCTGCAATAAGCCGCTGGAAGATGTGTTCTCCGATTTTGACGAGGCCCCTGGCGCCACCGCCAATCGCTATTCCACCGGTGACGTGAAATACCATCTCGGCGCGCATGGCTCTCGGACCTCGACAGAAGGCAAAAACATCGCTGTTTCGGTCGCGTTCAACCCGAGTCACCTGGAAGCGGTGGACCCCGTCGTAGAAGGCATGGTACGCACCAAACAGGACCAGTTGGGAGACACCAAGCGGGATCTGGTGATACCCATCTTGATTCACGGCGACGCTGCATTCCCAGGCCAGGGAGTGGTTCCGGAGACCCTGAATCTCTCGCAATTGCCTTGCTATCGCACTGGCGGCACCCTGCACCTGATCATCAACAACCAACTCGGCTTCACCACCTGCCCAGAGGATGGCCGCAGCAGTCCGTATGCAAGTGACATCGCCAAGGCCTTCCAGTCTCCGGTATTTCATGTCAACGGAGACGATCCCGAAGCGGTGTTGCGCGTGAGCCGCGTTGCCTTCGACTTCCGGCAGAAATTTAATAAAGATGTCGTTGTCGACCTGATTTGCTACCGGCGCCTGGGCCACAATGAAGGCGACGACCCAAGCTTTACGCAGCCCTTGATGTACAAGAAGATCAAGGCACAGCCCTCCGTAATTGCCCAGTATTCCGATCTTCTCACGCGCGAAGGCGTCCTGACTGCGGCGGACGTCGAGACTCGCAAGAAAACATATCTGGCCCGGCTCACCGCGGCGTTCGATATCGCGAAGAAGACGGCCGCCGGCGAAGGCCTGCAGTTTGAACCGGAAGCTCCAGCACAATTTTTAAGCGACCGCACCAGGATCGATCAGGCAACCGCCGGGCAGTTGGTGAACGCCATGACCACACTCCCGGCCGATTTCCATCTTCACCCCAAGTTGAAGGCGTTCATCGAAAAGCGCAAAGGCGTGCTTCAAGGAGAACCGTTTGATTGGGCTACCGGGGAAGCTATGGCGTTCGGAAGTCTGCTTCTCGATGGCAATTCCGTACGCCTCAGCGGTCAGGATGTAGGCCGCGGTACTTTCAGCCAGCGTCATCTCGAACTTTACGACTATGAAGACGGCCACCGCTACGTCCCCATCCGGCAACTGGCGCGGCCGGGCGAGCGCATTGAAGTCTGCGGCAGTTCCTTAAGCGAATATGCGGTGATGGGATTCGAATTCGGCTTCAGCCTTTGCAGCCCCTCCACGCTGGTCATGTGGGAAGGCCAGTTCGGCGATTTCGTCAACGGCGCACAGATTGTCATCGATCAGTTTCTGTCCTGCTCGGAAAAGAAGTGGGGTGAGCTGTGCGGCCTGGTGCTGCTGCTGCCCCACGGGTATGAAGGGATGGGGCCGGAGCATTCCAGTGCCCGCATTGAACGCTTCCTGCAACTTTGCGCACAGGAAAACATGCAGGTAGCCAACTGCACCACCCCGGCGCAATACTTTCACATTCTTCGCCGGCAGATGCGCGGCGGTGTGGAAGGGAAGCCGGTCCGCAAGCCTCTGATCCTCTTCACGCCCAAAAGCCTGCTCCGCAATCCGCTGGCGGTCTCGCATTTAGAAGACCTGACCGGCGGCCAATTCGAGGAAGTTCTGCGCGACCCCTCTAAGCCGCCCGCTTCCGGAGTGAAGCGCATCCTGCTGTGTTCCGGAAAGATCTATTACGATCTGCAGGAGCGCCGGAAGAAAACGAACGCGAATCACATCGCGATTTTGCGCATGGAGCAGATGTATCCCTTTCCGGCAGCCACGCTGCAATCGGCTTTGCAGGAATATCCCGCAACGGCCGAGATTTACTGGGTGCAAGAAGAGCCCAAGAACATGGGGCCGTGGCGGTTCATGCAGGAAAATATCCAACCACTGCTCGATGCCGGCAAACGCACGCTGCGCCATGTGGGCCGTCCGGAGAGCGCGAGCCCCGCGGTAGGCACGGCACATCGCCACGACTACGAACAGAACGAGGTTGTGGATGACGCTTTCGCCGCAAAACACATCGCCCGTAATCCCAAGCGGCCGAAGCTGATCAAAAACAAGAAGTAGCTATTTCCGCGCCGAGGCGGCCTGATTGGGCTGCCAAAGCACTTCCGGCGCGCCCAGCTCCCGATTGACCCAGCGGCTCCAGACAAACAGAGCATCGCTCAATCTGTTCAGATAGCGAATCGCCTCGAGCGGAATTTCTTCCTCGCGGCCGAGCGCCACCGCGATCCGTTCCGCACGGCGGCAGATTGTCCGGCAGGCATGCAACTCGGTGTTCAAACGGCAACCGCCCGGCAAGACGAAGGATCGCAGTTTTGGAAGGCCGGCGTTCATCTCGTCGATCTCCTGTTCCAGTTGTGCCACTTCGTCATCGGTAACACGCGGCTGCTTCGGATGGACATTCTCCGCCTTCGTCGCCAGAATGGAGCCAAGATTAAACAGCTCATGCTGCACGCGCACCAGTATTGCGGCCAGCTTCGCCAACTTGCTCTCTTCAGCGGAAAAGCAAGCCATTCCGATGAATGCGTTAAGTTCATCCACGGTACCGTAGCACTCAATCCGGAGCGCATCTTTTCCAACGCGCTGCCCACCCACCAGACCGGTCTCGCCCTTGTCCCCCGTCTTGGTATAAATGCGATTCAGCGCCAGCCGGGGCTCATTGTAAGCTTTCTCTTCCACGCTTCCTATTGTGCCGTATACACTGAAGCCATGAGCGCCGCACGGTACATTTACTGGCAAGATGAAGCGCACTGGCTCGGGTATTTCGAAGAATACCCTGACTATATGACGCAAGGGCAAACGCTGGAGGATTTTCAGGAACACCTCAAAGCGCTTCTGCAAGACCTGACAGGCGGCCAAATTCCCGGAATGCGGCGGGTAGCGGAACTCCAAGTTCCATGAAGACCGCCGCCGGCATCCCAAAATCGTTCACGACTCTCAGCGGCCTCCCCATTGCTCCGCTCTATACGCCCGCCGACCTGCCCCCGGATCTCCCACCGCCGCCGGGCGAATTCCCGTACACGCGCGGGATCCATCCCAACATGTACCGCGGCCGGCTCTGGACCATGCGGCAGTTCTCCGGCTTCGGCACGCCAGAAGAAACGAATGAACGCTACCGGTATCTCCTCTCGCAAGGACAGACCGGCCTCTCCGTAGCATTCGACTTGCCCACGTTAATGGGTTACGACGCGGATCATCCGGCATCGCAAGGGGAAGCCGGAAAGTGCGGCGTTTCCATCTGCTCGCTCGAAGACATGGAGATCCTGTTCCGGGGAATCCCCCTCGGCAGAATTACCGTCTCGATGACCATCAACTCGCCGGCCCCGATCTTGTACGCCATGTACATCGCGGCCGCCGAACAGCAGGGCGCCAGCCCGGCACAGCTCTCTGGCACGCTGCAAAACGACATCCTGAAGGAGTACATCGCCCAGAAGGAATTCATCTATCCGCCGCTCCCGTCCATGCGGCTGGTTACCGATGTGATTGAGTATTCCACGCGGCACACACCGCGCTTCCATCCGGTCTCCATCAGCGGCTATCATATTCGCGAGGCTGGCTCTACCGCGGTTCAGGAACTCGCGTTCACTCTGCGCGATGGCGTCGAATATGTCGAGTGGGCGCTCAAACGCGGGCTGGCGATTGATGAGTTCGCGCCCCGCCTCAGCTTCTTCTTCAACGCGCACAATGACTTCTTCGAAGAGATCGCCAAATACCGCGCGGCACGCACGCTGTGGGCGCGGATCATGCGCGGCCGGTTTCACGCACGCGATGAGAGGAGCTGGAAGCTGCGGTTTCATGCGCAGACCGCGGGGTGTTCGCTCACCTGGCAGCAGCCGGAGAACAATATTGTGCGAACCACGCTGCAGGCACTCGCCGCGGTGATTGGCGGAGCGCAATCGCTGCACACCAATTCTCTCGATGAAGCCTACGCGCTGCCAAGCGAGCGCGCGGTAACGCTGGCGCTGCGCACGCAGCAGATCATCGCATATGAAAGTGGAATCGCGAATGAGCCCGATCCATTCGGCGGAAGCTATTTCCTTGAGAACCTCACGGCGCAAATGGAAGAAGCGGCTCAACAGTATATGGATCGGATCGATGAGATGGGCGGGATGATTGCCGCCATCGACCGCGGTTTTCCGCAGAGCGAAATCGCCGACGCCAGCTACCGGTATCAGCACTCCATTGAGACGGGCGAGCGGATCGCCGCAGGCGTGAACGCATTTCAAGACGATTCAAACGCGCAGATTGAGATCCTGCGGATGAACGAAACCTCCGCGAATCTGCAGACTGAAAAGCTGCGCCGTCTGCGAACCCGCCGCGATAATGGCAGTGTGGAAACCGGCCTGCGGGCGCTCCGTTCCGGGGCATCCGCGCAGGAAAACACAATGCCCTATATACTGGATGCAGTGCGTGCGTACGCAACTCTCGGTGAGATCTGCGATGCACTGCGCGATGTTTTCGGAATTTATCAGGAACGCAGTGTACTGTAGTGGACGTGGAGCGATTGCGGATTTCCTTAATGGAAAGAAGAATCCGAGTTCTGGTTGCCAAGCCCGGCCTGGACGGACACGACCGGGGAGCCAAGGTGATCGCGCGAGCGTTGCGCGACGCCGGCATGGAAGTCATCTACACCGGCTTGCGGCAGACGCCTGAGATGATCGTGAACGCGGCTCTGCAAGAAGACGTTCAGGTGATAGGATTGTCAATACTTTCCGGCGCCCACAACGCGATTGTGCCGCGCATCATGAATCTCCTGCATGAAAGGGACATGAGTGATGTGCTGGTGCTGGTGGGTGGTATCATTCCCGATCGGGATGCCGCCGAATTGAAGCAACTTGGCGTGAGTGCCGTGTTCCAGCCGGGAGCGTCGCTCGAATCGATCGTCTCATTTATTAATGAGAATGTGCGGTTCGAAGAGATGCAAGTGAGTGAGTAAGTGAAGCACGGCCCGCCAACAGCGGGGTTGGTTCCATTTTCATTGAGAGATCCTCGAATGCAAGAGAAACTGAATATTGCGGTATTTGTCGATTACGACAACATTGAGATCGGCGTGAAATCGACGCTGCGGCGCGAGTTTGATGTATCGCTGCCCCTGGACGCTTTGAAAGAGCGGGGCGACATCGTAGCCAAGTTCGCATACGCGAATTGGGGCCGCCAGGAAGGTGCTACCCGCCAAATGGCTGAAAACGCCGTTCAGATGGTGCAGCGCATTCCATCGCCGCGCGGCGACAAAAACGGGGCCGACATCAATCTTGCCCTGGATGCGCTGGAGATGGCGTTCACGCATACACACGTGAACGCGTTCGCGGTGGTCAGCGGAGATAGTGATTTCATCCCGCTGGTCAACAAGCTGAAGGAGTATGGCAAGACGGTGTTCGTGGTGGGCGGAAAGGCGTTCACCAGCACCATTCTCCAGCAGAACTGCCACGAGTTTGTCAGCTATGAATCGCTGATCGACGACCCGAAGCGCGGCGAAGCCAGACCGCATCAGCAGCAGGCGCCGCCGCAACAGCAACAGCAGCAGCAACAACAACAGAGCGCAAGTGGCGGGAGTGGCAATGATCGCCCGCCGCGCCAGCAGCAACAACAGCGCGGACGTCCGGCCCCGCTCGATCTGGCCCAGGCAATGCCTCTGGTGGAGCGCGCGCTACAAGTACTGGAGCGCCGTGCCGTACAGCCGCAGCTTGGATTGCTGAAGTCCACCATGCTGCAACTGGATTCCGCGTTCAGCGAGCGCGCCTATGGAGCCGGCAGTTTTTCCGATTTTGTGGAGAAGCTCAAGAAGGCCGACTATGTGAACGTCAGCGGAACAGGCGGGCGCTACACCATTGAGCGGAAGGGTTCGGGAGCGCAGGAAACCGCCAAGGCGAAGCCGGAAGAGCTGCTGCCGATGCTGCGGGACGTTCTGGAAACACACCGCATGGAAGTGGAAGAGGGTGCCCTGGCGGAAGATCTGGCCGCTTGGTTCCAGGCCGAGAACCCGAATGTAGTTATCAAGAACTACGGCTTCCAGGAGTTTGCGGAATTCCTCAACTTTGCGCAGGACAAGCTGGTTGTGCGCGTGGAGCCGGATGAAGAAAAGGGACTCCTGGTCTACTTGGGAGCCGAGTTCTATCCGCCTGCTCCGCCGCCCGCGGAGGAGTCGCCATTACCGGACGAAGATGAGGACATCGACGAGCCTCAGCCGATTGTGGAAGGCCAGCCTTCCATGGTCGCTCCGACGCCGCCAATCACGCCCAAGCCGGTAAAGCGTGCGCCGCGCCCACGCAAACGTGCTGAAGGAAATGTGACGGATCGCCCACCTCGCGCTCCCCGCCGTTCTTCTCCACGGCCAAAGAAGACGGTCTAACCAGTTATGATCGAACGAATCAATCCACCTGGGATTCCCGTACCGAAGAATCCCTATTCGCTGGCGGTACGGGCCGGCGATTTCCTGTTTGTATCGGGCCAGGGTCCGATCGATCAGACGGCCAATCAGTACTCGTTCGGAGATATCCAACACGAGACGCGGTTGGTGCTCGGCAACATTCAACGGATTCTGGAAGGCTGCGGAGCGTCCATGGCGGACGTCGTGAAATGCTCCGTCTTTCTGGTGGACGGAAAGGATTTTGGGGCGATGAACGCCGTTTACGCAGAGTTCTTCGGCGATCAAAAGCCAGCCCGGACAACCGTCGAGGCGAAGTTTGCCGAGCCGCGGATGAAGGTCGAGATCGACTGTATCGCCTACAAGCCTAAGTAGCGCTCCGGTCTATCGCGTCGTCGATGATCTCAACATCATCCTCTTCCTGGTTCACTTCCCGGCTGGTGTCGCGGTTCTCCGTGACGTAATGGCCTTCTTTGATCTCTTCTACTTCGTTGTCGGGCAGGTCTTTTTTGTCTGGCATTGTGGTTACCACTCCGAGTAAGGGGTGCCTTCCAGGCTCGTCTTATCCGATCCGCTGCGTACTTCCCAGATTCCAGCTTCGGTCTGATTGACGCTGTTGCTGGAATCCTCCATGATGATCTTCCATGTGGAATCGGAATCCGTCATGGGGTCCTTGGGGACAATCCGCAGATAGCCCTCGGTCACCAGGTCTTGCAACGACTGGGGGGCCTTCTGTTTGTCGTAGGTATACTCGTCGATCACGGTCCGCAGGGTGTACAGATTGCTGTGCAAGACGGATTCCTTTGACCGGATGATCGACTTCTGATAGAACGGCACGGCCAGCGAAACCAGGATACAGATGATGGTCATCACCACCATCAGTTCAATGATGGTGAACCCACGCCGCCCGGTGATCTTGCCGTTACCAGTCGGAATAAGCGCTGCCATCCTTTGCCTTCTCCGTGCTCTTGGTGTACACGTCAAATACATTCTGTCCGCCCCACGAAGTCGATTTCGGGTCGTCCTGCATACTGCGCTTTCCCCAATCGGTTGAGTTCGTGAATGGATCTTTCGGAAGCCGCCGCAGCAGCTTGACCTTCATATCTACCTGCCCGGCCTTCTTCACTCCATCTACCAGTATCTCTAGATTTTCGGGGTAGCCCTCGGTCCCGATCTTCTGCGGTGGAAGTTGGTTCGAGTCGGCCATATCCTTGTATTTGTCGATGGCGTGCCGGATCTCGTCCAGCGAGTGCCGGAGTTCCCGCTCACGGTCCCGGCGTACTTTGTAGCGCGCCATCGGAACCGCCATCGTGGTCAGGATCAACATGATGGTAAACGCTACTATCAGTTCCACCAGGGTGAGCCCGCGTTGTTTGCGATGCCGTACCGTCACCTTATTGCACCACTATCGATAACGACGGAGCCGGCGCGTTGATCGGTTGCATCTGCGAGTTCTTCAGGCCGAGGTCCGGCACGGTGACTTGCGATGTGCCTCGTCCCACTGCCTGGAATGTCAGCGTCACCAACGCTCCGGAGCCGCTGATTCCACCCGAACCCGGCAACCGGTTCAGCGTGATGGTGGCGTCACCGGAGTCGTTCAGCGTATTCTCGCTGAAGTTGGTTTTCTGGCCGTCGCCGCCCAGCAAATTACCCTGATGAATGCTGGTAAGCCGCACTATCTTGGGATCGAACTTCAGCTTCATCGGAGAGGTGAACAGGTCCGTTGCGTTCTCCACTTGCAGAGCGACCGTAACCGCTCCACCCAGTTGCGTCTGCACCGTCGCCGGATTGAAGAACAGCCGCGTGGGACCAGCAGCCGGCGCCGGAGCGGTGGGCACGGGAGCCGCTGGAGTGCTTACTGGCGGAGCCACGGCAGGGGCTTCCGGCGCGGGTTCCGGACGCGGGGCGTAGTTCAGCTTCACGGATTGATCGTTACCAGCCGAAACGCCGCGCAGATTCACGTCCGTATAGTCTGGAGAGCGGATGATGTGCGGGATCAACGCGATCAATAACTCGCCATTATTGTTTTCCGTGTGATGGCTTCCGAAGAGCGGCCCCAAGACCGGCAAGTTTGCCAGCCATGGGAGACCGGTGACCAGTTTGGAATCCTGCGTCTGCATCAGGCCGCCCAGCAGGTTGACTTCCCCTTCCTTAATCCGGATGTCATGCGCAATCTTCTTCTGGCTGATGACCGGCTGCGATATGCCGCCAATTGAGACGTACCGGCTCACCTGCGAAACATCCAGCTCGATGTGCAACGACACCTCTTCACGCCCATGAATCTTAGGCGTCATGTCCACGTTCACGCCGACCTCGGCGAAACTGAACTGCGTGCTCACCAGAGGACTCACGCCAATACCGACGCTGGCACCCAATCCGCCACCCAGGCTGCCAGTGGCATACGGAATCTTGTCGCCGATTCTAAGGGACGCCTTCTGGTTTTCAACGGCCCGCACCTGCGGTTGTTGCAGCACGCGGGTGGTGCTGTCTGTCATTAGCGCCTGCAGTAAACCGCCAGGAACCGCTACTGAGAAATCGCCGGCTCCCAGATTCTTCAACTGAGTGAGTGGAAGCACGGCGGAGGTGACGGCGGGCGTTCCAGCCGCACCACCCGCGCCACCTGCAGCCGGAACTGCCGGCGTTCCGTAGCCGATAGGAACATTGATGCCACCGTTTCCACCGTTCGTGGTAAAAGTCGCGGAGAGGTCGCGAACCCGCGAGCGGTCGGCGGACATCACGACGATGTCCACTACCACTTCCGATTTCGGTTTATCCAGATCGAGAATGAGCTTTTCGGCAAGCGCCACCTGGTCCACGGTGCCCCGGACGAGAATCGCATTCTGGGCCCCATAGGTGAACGCACGGCGGATTTCCGTGACCGACCGGACCGTCGTTGAAATCTCCTGCAATTCCTGGAGAGTGGTGGAGTTCTTGATGTAGAAGATCTTGACCACGTAGTCTTCGAAATCGCGCCGTTTCTGAACGTTGTCGTTCGTAACGAAAATCGTATTCGAGGAGAGCGGCTTCCAGTATGTTCTGGTTTGGATGGCGAGATAATCGAGCGCTTCTTCGAGATTGGTGTTGGAAAGGTCTACCGTGAACGTGGTCTTGCCGCCGGGGGGCGGCTGAATTTCGGAATCGAATACAACGTTAATCCCAGCTAGTTTTCCCACCGTCTCATATAGGACTTTGATGGGCTGATTGTTCATCTTCAGGGTACTGATCTGGCGCGTAATCGGTTTCAGTTCGGGAATGGGCAAAATGCTGGCGGCCTTCTGTTCCATCTCCTTCATCGCCTTTTGGCCCGGTGTCAGCCCCCGGTCTTCCGGCGTGGTTGCGGCCTGTCCGGTGGTCCCCTTCTTCTTTTCACGCTCGATCATTTCGCGGGTGCGGCCGATTTCCTGTTCGGCCACGCCCAGCGCTGGATCGATGGCATAGGCTTTCTGGTATTCGCTGAGAGCGTCTTCCAGCTTGCCGCTGGTCCGCAGCTTATTGCCGCGATCCACATGGGAAATCGCTGCCTGGAACCGCATCCGGCGCATGGCCATTTGATAAGCGGGGTCCTTCGGATCGGCCTCATAGGCCTTTTCGTAGATCTCCAGCGCCTTGTCGTATTCTTTCCGCGCTTCCGCTTCAGCGCCCTGCTTCAGCAGCTTTTCGCCCGCGCGGTTCTTTGCATTTATGGCTGTCAGTACAAGTATGAATAGAGCTAAGAGTTTAGCTAACTGTCTCAAGACACGCACCTTATGAACAAAATTGCCGTATGCTACACTCAGGGTTGGCCAGACTGTACATAAATACCTGACGCGCCAGAGTTTGCCCGCGTTGAGACGAAAACTTGCGAGATTCAGCAGCTCCCATCAAAATTCTGAGCGATAACCGGTCGGCAGGGCACAATTACCTGTTGATGGAGAAGTACGAGGCGGGCATCGCGCTCTCCGGGACTGAGGTGAAGGCTGCCAAGTCGGGCAAGGTCCAGCTTAAAGACGCTTACGCCGATATCATCGATAACGAAGCATGGCTGATGAACGCGCATATCGGCCAGTATTCGCATGGGAACCGCGAAAACCACGAGCCTGTTCGCAAGCGCAAACTATTGCTGCACCGGGCTGAAATCGACAAACTCCATTCGAAGGTCCGCGAGAAGGGGCTTACCCTGATTCCGACCAAATTGTATCTCAAGGATGGCCGGATCAAATGCGAGTTCGCGGTGGGCAAGGGTAAGAAAATGCACGACAAACGCGAGGCCGAGAAGACGAAAGAGATGAACGGCGAGGCCCGTAAGGCGATGCAACAAAAAAGGCATTCGGATTGAGACCTATGGATATCAGACTAGATACGGCGCCGGTGGAGCAGTGCGAGGCGGAGATCCTGCTCACGCTGGCATTTGAAAATCAGCAAGGCGCGCATGAGCTGAACGGCGCAACCGGCGGTTGGTTTGATGAGATTCGAGAGAGCAAGGAATTCACGGGAAAACCTTTCGAGCTTGCGATTCTGCATCGCCCGGCCGGCTTGAAAGCGAAGCGCCTGGCTGTAGTGGGCGCGGGTCCGGCTGAGAGGTTCAACGCCACTGAACTGCGTAAGATAACCGGGGCGGCAGTGCGGGCCTTGAAATGTAAATCGCTTGCTGGCATCACGTTAGCCTTACAAAATCCCACGGCGGAACAGGTAACCGCGGCGGTGGAAGGGGCTATTCTCGGCGACTACGAGCCGGACCAACTCAAGACAGATGCAAAGAAAGGTGAGAAGCGTTTGGGTTCGTTTCGTATTCTAGGACCGGCCTCTTTGCAACCGGCTCTAGAGCGGGGCAGGATTCTGGCCGAGGCTCAGAACTTTGCCCGGGATCTGGTGAATGAACCGGCGAACCTGCTGACGCCTTTGAAGCTGGCTTCGGCTGCGCAGAAGATGGCAGCCGAGTTCGGGCTCGATTGTGAAGTTCTGGACAGTGATCGAATGGCCCAGCTTGGGATGGGATCGCTTCTCGGGGTTGCCCAAGGGAGCGCCGAACCCCCAGCGCTGATCATCATTCGGTATAACCCGGCTGGAGCCGCGTCGAGCGGCCATCTGGGTCTGATCGGGAAAGGTGTGACGTTCGATACGGGCGGCGTTTCGATCAAACCTGCCGACGGCATGGAAAAGATGAAGTACGACATGGCCGGCGGCGCGGCCATGATCGGAGCCATGCGGGCCATCGCACAGGTTAAGCCAAACGTGAATGTCACCGCGCTGATCCCGGCGGTGGAGAATATGGTCGGCAGCCGCGCCCAACGGCCGGGCGATATCGTGACTTCGCTTTCGGGCAAAACGATTGAGGTGCTCAACACCGATGCCGAGGGCCGGATGATTCTGGCGGATGCGATCACTTACGCGATCCGGTTGGGCTGCACTCATCTGGTGGATGCGGCCACTTTGACGGGCGCCATTGTGGTAGCGCTTGGGCATATTCATGTTGGCGCATTTACTAACAATGACCAGTTCCTGGCTAAGGTGATGGTGGCGGCAAACGCAGAAGGCGAACGCATGTGGCACATGCCTTTGGACGACGATTATAAGGACTACTTGAAGAGTGCGTTTGCGGATCTGCCTAATATCGGCGGACGCTGGGGCGGCGCAGTGACGGCAGCGATGTTCCTGAAAGAATTCACGGAAAGTAAGCCGTGGGTTCACCTGGATATCGCCGGGACGGCCTGGCTGGACGATGCGAAGCCGTTTCTGGCGAAGGGACCAACGGGAGTTGGGGTGCGGACCTTTGTGAATTTAGCCGGCAATTGGTAACTACTTTTGTTCGGATGCCTCCGCGGGAATTTGCACCAGCGTCACCTGTTCCTGTCCCTTGTTCTTCAGGCTGAGCTTGGTTGCCTTGCCCTCATGTGGCTTGAGAAATTCGGGATTGAGGTAAGCGCCCGGTTCAATGTCCTCCCAAGCGTATAGTTTGTATTCGCCGGGCGGGATTCCTGTCAGGCTGAAGTGCCCGTTCTGGTCGGTTGTGGCGATACGATTCAGGTCGCGGCGATCCGGTTTGTATGGGTCGGAGAGGAGGGTCACCATGTTGCCGGAAGCTGGGTGCTGCTGTGCGTCCTGAACCACTCCTTCGACCTGCGCCCCGCCGAGGCCGAGAACGATCTGAATCGGACCTACGTTTCCGGAGCTGAGATCCAGGCCGGTGTCCTGCACTTCCTGATCGCCAGCACGGATCGATTTTAACCAGGTGCCGGATGGAAGAGTGACCGCAAGGATGCGGTATTTATCCGGGCTCACGTTTTCAACGACGAACGTCCCATCGTCCTTGGTAGTAGAGCGCGGACTGTTGAATGGGATGCTCTCGATGGGAGCTAATTGCACGTGAACGGTATCGAAGGTCAGCTTTGTGCCTTGCGATTGGGCTTGATCCAGTTCGTCCTTGGGAGCATCGATCCGGATGAAGCCGGTTAAGTTCAATCCGTTGGCGACAGTGATGGTGACCCCTTCGATATCGCCCTGGCCTACGTCAACTGGAGTTTTTGCCATTACGGATTGCATGCCCTGCGTGGGCATGATCACCAGATTGTAGGAACCGGACTCAAGGCCGCCCAATTCAAAGGCGCCATCCTCTTTGACGGTGGCCATTGAGCGGCCGTTGAGGCCGAACATGGAACCTGCGCGCGGCATCACCATGAGGCGAAGATTGCGGACCGGCTGGCCGGGCAGCGCGGCGATCTTGCCGCGAATGCGGTACACGCGAGCCTTCTTCATACGGATATCGGCGCCGGGCAGTTCCTGACCGGCCTGCACATCCAGGGGGCCTGCGCCTGCCTGATCGGTAGTGGCGGGGTAATAGGTGCTCACGTATTCTTCCTGAGGTTTCCCATCCGTATTTCTGGCTGCGGGGCCGCCGGCGAACATCATGCGATTGTAATTGGCAAGGATGAAGTAGCGCCCCGGAGCAAGGTTGGCGATACGAAATTCGCCGGTGTCGATGGTTTGGGCGCCGCCGGAGGGTAAAAGCTGTTGCTTGCCGTTCATGAAGCGGCGGCGCAGCACCTGGACCATGACTTGCGCCATTGGTTCGCCATCTTCATCGAGCACGCGGCCTGTGATGATGGCCTGTGGCAGTAACTTGAAGTCGACCGCTTTCATCTCCTGGCCTGGAGCGAGGGTAATGGGAGTTCCGATCATGGAATGGCTGCGCACGCCGTATTCCTGGCGGACGAACCCCTGCCGGTCTGCTGAGAGACGGTAGGCGCCGGGCTCGATGTTTTCCATATGGAATTTACCCTCGGCATCGGTGGTGCCGGCGTAGAGTGCGGCCGGCGCTCCTGAAGTCGAAATGATTCCGATGGCGCCGGCGGGACGCAAGGTGAGGTTTGCTTTTCTGACCGGCTCGCCGGTTTTTGCGCTCACAACACGCCCTTCCAAAACGGCGGATTTTTTGGCCTGCTCTGAGGGGGTTGCTGGGCCAGAGCCATCGGGATTAAGGCGATATTCAGAAACAGAGACAGTGATTTCATGGGATCTCCAGAAAGCTGCGCTGCTCCCTATTAGATCGCATAATGGGGTGAGTTGGGTTGCATCTATCGTTCGGACAATGCTCATTGCACTACTGACGATTTGTCTGCTGTTGCCTTGTTTGGCGCAGCAGCCGCCGCAATGTGTGGTGGAGGGAAAGGTCACCGATGCGATGACCGGTGAACTTCTTCGAAACGCGCGCGTGCATCTGTTTTCTAGAGTGGCGGGTGCACAGCAGTATTCCACCGTGAGCGATGCGGAAGGACGATTTGTAATCGATAACGTGGAGCCCGGCGCTTACCAACTATTGGGAGAGCGGCAGGGATACTTGGGGGGCGGCGAATACACTCAGGCCCATCGATCAGCCGGGTGGAATTCCGATTGTCCTCGGGAGAAAAGTTGCAAAATATCCCGTTGGAGTTGACGCCGTAAGCGGTGATCTCCGGCCAGGTTCTGGATCGGGACGGAGATCCATGGATCAACGCATCGGTCGAGGTTTATCGCTACGTCTGGAGAAATGGTAAGCATCAAGTGCGGGGCTACAACAGCGAACCCGTCAACGATCGCGGAGAATTCCGGATCGCCCAGCTTCCGCGTGGCCGGTATTTCCTGGTTGCTACATTGCATCCGTCGCCTTCGACGGCCAAGCGGGCTCGTGAAGAGGAGCAGACGACGTCGTATCCAAACGCTCTTCGGCAAGACGGAGCCACGCCGATTCCGGTGCAAGCAGGCCAGGAGTTGCAAGGCATTGAGATTCGGCTGCGAAAGAGCGCGGTCTATTGGATTAGAGGCAAGGTGATTGGATTGGCCTCGGCAGCGTCGGAGACCACCGCCGAGGGGGCGTGGCGTAAGCCGGGTGTTTCGGCAATCGTGCCATCGTCAGACCAGCAGTATGCGGGGACGCTGCAAGCGGATGGATCGTTCGGAATCGGCGGAGTGCCTCCGGGGAGCTACGAGATACCTGTCAGCCAAATACGGCTCAGCCGTGCCGCGATGCGGCAGAACGGATTAGGGCGGACCCAGGTCGCGGTAACGAGCCACAACATTATTGAGGACGCGGTGGTGGCGGTGACTCAACCGCGGCAACTCGGAGGACATGTTCGCGTGGAAGGAGATGAACACGCGAACATATCCGGCGTTCAGGTGTGGTTGGAGACGGTGGACGGAAGTAGTTGGATGGAGCCGGGCATTCCGAGGGAAGATGGCTCTGTTGAATTCGGACAGGTGGGAGCGGAGCGATATCAGGTGCGCGTTAAGAGCACGGCGGACACTCTGTACTTGAAGGCGATCCGGTGGGGCGGTATAGAGACACGGAATCCGATTGTGGACCTGACGCAAGATCGCGGCAGCGCGCTGGAACTGTTATTGAATGCGAAAGGCCCGCAGATTCAGGGCCGCGTGAAGGTCCGGTTCGTAAAGAGTGGCGGGTTTTATTGATTCCGTCCGCGACAGATGCGCCCGCGCGCGAGCTGGATGTCCGGGCGGCTACTTTCGACCAACACGGTGTATTTACGATCAAGAATATTGCGCCGGGCGATTACAGGCTTTACTCGTGGCAGGCACTGCCGGAAGACATTTGGAAGAGTCCGCAGGTTGAAACGCTTCTGCTCGACGCGGCGGAAACAGCCGAATTGATTGAGAAGCTGGGTATTGAATGACCGGTTCATACGAGACCGGCGTACTCAGGGTGGCTGCGGATGTAATCAGCCACGAACGGGCAGCTTGGGATCACTTTTAGATTCGCGGTTCGCGCGTGGTCTAACGCCGCTCGCGCAAGGCTGCCCCCAATGCCTTGTCCTTCGTGGCCTTCCGGGACTTCGGTGTGGATCAGATTGATTGCCTTGCCGGATCGTCTGTAGGACAGGAAGGCGATTGGGCCGTCGAGGTCCGCCTGAAACCGGCTTTCGGCTTCGTTGTGAACTATGCCGAGGTTGTCGTGGCTGTGTGGCATTGGTGTTTTGGCACCGTGAAATGAAACGTGGAACCGGCGCCCTCCTGGGATTCCACCCAGATGCGTCCACCGAAACCCTCCACGATGCGCTGGCAGAGGGAAAGCCCAATTCCCGTTCCTGCAAATTCCCGGCCATGCAGGCGCTTGAAAATCACGAAGATCTGCTTGTGGTACTCGGGCGCGATGCCGATGCCGTTGTCCTGCACGGAGAAGATCCAGTCGTCGGCGGTTTGTGCCGCATCGATAAGAACCTGTGGCGCTTGTTCTGGTTTGTGATACTTGACGGCGTTGGCGATGAGGTTTTGGAATACCTGTCCAAGCTGCGAGCCGGCGGCCAGGACGGTGGGAAGACTGCGATAGGTCACCGCCGCTCCGTGCTCGTCGATCAAGGTACGGCAATTTTCGAGAACCTCTTCCAGCAGGGCGTTGCAGTCCACGGAGATTTGCTCCGCGGGAGCGTGGAGGATTTGGGAATACGACAGCAGCCCCTCGATGAGACTGTTCATTCGCCGTGTCCCGCTTTGAATATATCCGAGAAACACATCGGCCTGTTCGTCGAGCTTGCCTTTGTACCGGCGCTCAAGGAGTTGGGAGTAGCTCATGATCATGCGCAGGGGCTCCTGCATGTCATGACTGGCGGCAAAGGCGAACCGCTCCAGGTCGGCGTTTGAGCGCATGAGAGCGCGATTCACTTGCTGCAGGTTCTCTTCGGCGCGCTTTCGATCAGTCAAATCCATGCTGGTTCCCAACATGCGCGCGGGCCGGCCCTGTTCATCATAGAGAACGCGCGCGGTAGTGGCGATCCAGTTCACCTGGCCGGTTGAGTGAATGACACGGAACTCAACGTTATAAGGCGCCTGATCTTCCAGGGCGTTGCGAATGGCCTCGGCGACGCGCTGCTGGTCGTCGGGATGAACTATTTTGACGAACTCTTCTACGGTGCCGCCGAATGCGCCGGGGGCGACTCCGTGCAGTTCGTATACACGAGGCGACCACTCGACGCGATTGTGAATCCGATCCCAGTCCCAAGCGCCGATCTTCCCGGCTTCGAGAGCCAGCCGGAGCCGCTCTTCGCTTTCTTTGAGTGCGGTCTCGGAACGCTGGAGTTCCTCCGCTTTTCGCCGGAGCTGAATTTCGGCGCGTTTGCGCTCCGTGATATCCAGATACACACTCACAATGCCGGTAATCTGGCCGCGGGTGGAACGCATAGGCGCGGTGGATACCAGCAGGTGAACGGGGGAGCCATCCTTGCGGCGGCGGCAGATCTCAACGCCGGCCAGAGCGGCGCCTTGCAGATCCCGCGCACGGAAGGCGCGATGTTCTCCCACTTTATCCTCAGGGATGAAGGGCAGTGGCTTCCCGAGCACTTCCGGCGCAGTCCAACCAAACAGGTCTTCGGCGGCTGCATTCCATAGCGTGATATTGCCGTCAGACGTAATTGCGGCGATGGGCAAGGGCGACGACTCCACGATGGCCCGCAGCACTTCGTTCGCCTCGTGCAGTTCCAGTTCGGCGCGTTTGCGCTCGGTATTGTCGCGTGTGAAGCAGCGGGTGTGGATGAACTCGCCGTTTTCCCAACGGACGTTGGAACTGATCTGGACGTGGCGAATGGAGCCGTCTTTCGCCTTCAGTCTCGCCTCATAATCGTGCAGCGTCTCGTGGGCTGTGAGGCGGCGGAGAATATCCTTAATAATGTGCTCGTCGGCGTGGAACTCGGCGATGTGATGTCCGATGTATTCCTCGCGCGTGTAGCCTCCCAGATCCAGTTCGGCTTGGTTGGCCCAGACGACGCGGCCGTCTTTATCGACCCAGTGCAGGCCGACGGAGGCGTTTTCAATGAAGTCGGAAAGCTGCTGCTCACGCTCACGAAGTTCGGCCATTTGCCGTTCTAACGCGGCGATCCGGTCTTGCGCATTGGTTAACGAATCGATCAAATGTAGACATCCTTCGCCGCCATCCATTGCCGGGCTTGCGGTCCAGTATAACGCCATACCCAAGCAATGAGCAGAAATTGCAGCGGCAAGCGCACCCAGTGAAACCATGGCTGGCCAGCCCAACCGTGGAATCGGGAGTGTTCGATCGCCATGTAGATGTTTGCGGGATATACGGCGATCAGCAGAAGGATCAGACCATAGGCGGCAGGGCTGCGCCAACGTGCGGTAAGGAGGCCAATTCCACCCAGGATTTCAGCCGCGCCGCTGATGGCAACCAGTGCCGCCGGCCACGGCAGGAAGGGCGGCATGATCCGGAGATATTGGCCTGGGCTTAGGAAATGCAGCAGCCCGGCGAAGATGAACAATACCGCAAGAACGATCCGGCCCACACTCAAGTGCCCCCTGGCTATCATAGCCGGACGAACGAGCTTACAAAAGAGGAACGATTCATGGGTTCGTTTCGTAGTATACAGACAGCTATGAACCTGCGCTACGCTCTCCGCACTCTTGCTCGCGATCGTGGTTTCGCCGCGGTTGCCGTTTTAACGCTGGCCCTGGGAATTGGGGCAAATACGGCGATTTTTTCACTCATCAATGGAATCCTGTTGAAGCCCATTTCCTACGCCGATCCGGACCGGCTGGTGGTGGTGGAGGAATCGATCCCGAAATTGACAAAACTCTACGGGGTGTTGCCGGTGAATGGGCGGCATCTGCTGGAGTGGCGCAATCAGTGCCGGTCCCTTGAGGGGATTGCGGCTATCGATTCGCGGCGAATGAGCCTGACGGGTGCGGGGGAACCGGAACAGATTGGCACGGCGCTGATTTCAGCGAATCTGTTTGCGCTTCTTGGTGTGCAACCGAGACTCGGGCGTGGGTTTCTGGAAGAGGAGGACCGGCCGGGTCATAACCATGTAGTGATTCTGACGGATTCGCTGTGGCGGCGGCGATTTTCGAGCGATCCAGCGATTATCGGAAAAACGGTGGTTCTGGACGGCACTCCGCATGTTGTGGTGGGCGTGATGCCGCCGCAGTTCCGATTCTTCGCCAACCATCAGTTGCAGGGGCTGGCGTCGTTAGAGGCGAAAACGGATATCTTCCGGCCCGTTGCAATCAACGTGGAAGACATCGGGATGATGGGCGAGTTCAATTTTATGTCGATCGCGAAACTGAAGCCGGGAGTGCGGCAAGAGCAGGCGCTGGCCGAACTCAATGTGGCACAGGCGGGCATTGAAGCACAACTCAAAGGGCAGGATAAGGCGGAACTGCGGGCAGTGTTGACGCCTCTGGCGGAGAAGATGACGGGGCAGTCCAGAAGAGAACTGCTGGTGCTGCTGGCTGCGGTTGGGTCTGTGCTGCTGATTGTGTGCGTCAACCTGGCGAATCTGATGTTGGCGCGGGCGATGGCGAGGAGGCGCGATGCGGCGGTGCGAATGGCGCTGGGCGCTTCGGGCGGTGATCTGATCCGGCATGTGCTGACGGAAAGCCTGCTGCTTTCGGCGATGGGCGGAGCGCTCGGCGTGGCGGGTGCGGTGTGGGGCGTGCGGTTATTGGTTCGCAGTGCGCCCTTGAATCTTCCGCGATTGGAAGATGTGAGGGTGGACGGTACGGTGTTGGCGTTCAGCCTGGTGGTGACGCTGCTGACCGGACTGCTGTTCGGCATTCTTCCCGCGCTGCGGCTGGCGCGCGCGGAACCGGCCGATGCGCTGCGGTCTGGCGGACGTAGTGCGACTGAAAACAGGCGGGGTTTGCATGTGCGCAATGTGCTGGTGGCGGCTGAGGTTGGGCTGAGCGCCATGCTTCTGATTGCGGCTGGCCTCCTACTGCACAGTTTTGTGAAGCTGATGAAGGTGGACCGGGGATTCGACTCGGAAAACGTGATCGCCGCCGATGTGATGCTGCCGGGAAGCCGTTACGGCGAGCAGGTTCCGCGCATGCAGTTCTATGAACGGCTGCTTGCGAAGCTGCGGTCGATACCGGGGGTGCGGTCGGCAGGACTGGTGAGCGTGCTGCCGCTGGAAGGAGAGGGCTGGAGTGACATTATCACCGTAACCGGCGACCAGAGGCGGATTATGGACAGGCCGATTGCAAATTACCGGTTCGTATCGCCAGGCTATTTCTCGACAATCGGAATTCCGCTGCTGCAAGGGAGATTTATCGAGGATAGCGACCGCAACACCATGCCGGCGGTGATTTCAGAGAGTGTGGCGAAACAGGTGCTTCGCGGTGAGAACCCGGTGGGTAAGCGCTTCCGGCGAGGGGACGAGAAGGAGAAATCGTTTGAGGTGGTGGGCGTGGTGGGCGATATCCGGGCGGCAAGTTTGCAAAAAGCTCCGGGATTGCTGGTGTATGTCCTTACTGGTTTCGCAGCCGGACCAAGCTTTCGGTGGTGGCGAGGACTGCAATGGATCCGCTGGCGGCAGCGCCGGTTCTGCGTGCAGCGGTCCGGGAGATTGATTCCGATGTACCGGTGGGCGAACTGCGCACGATGGAGCAGGTGGTGACGGACTCGGTGGCGCAACGGCGTTTCCAGATGTCGCTGGTGCTGCTGTTCGCGATGGCCGCTTTGATTCTGGCGAGCCTGGGAGTTTACGGAGTTGTCTCGTATATGGTCACGCAGAGGCGCGCCGAGATCGGTATTCGGATCGCGCTGGGGGCGAGTTCGTCCGATGTACACAAGCTGGTGCTGGGCCAGGGACTGGGGCCCGTGGTGGGCGGTTTGTTTATGGGCATCGTAGCCGCGTTGGCGCTTGGGCGTGTTTTGAGCAGTCTGCTGTTCCAGGTGAGCGAGCGCGATCCGCTGACCTTTGCAGTGGTGACTGGAGTGCTGCTGGCGGTGGCGGGAATCGCCTGCTTCCTTCCGAGCCGCCGGGCGGTACGGTCGGACCCGGCCGCGGTTCTGCGGTATGAGTGAGACTCGTAGTAACATCGATGGCATTTCTGCGCATGGTGAGAGCACCCTGGTGGTTGGCCGCGAATCCTTCTGCTCACTCCGAATTGATACCCCCGCAGTCACGCCGGACCAACTGCTGGAAGTGCAGGAGGCGATCTGGCGAGTCGATCCGGAAGTGCAGCGGGTCAGCCTACGCCCAGTGTTGGATCATGTGGAGAGGTCTTTGGTGAGCCGGCGGCTTGGAGTACAGACTGGGTAATAACCAGCCGCGCGGATAGCCGCGCAAGTGTCGTCAAAATCCAGTCCTTGAATACTTCGTTGCAGTCTCAAAGACAATGCACCACTTTCGGGCTGGTATCTGGCGGCCCCAGTATGGATTGTTCAAAATCGTCGAATCCCACCCGGCGAATCATTCCACGAAGAATGGGAGCATGGAAACGGCCCAGATCCTGAACAGCCCAGGCGAACGATTCGGGACTGGCGTTCACGCTGCCGGCGATCACCTGGTTGTGGACAACCAAATCGGTAAACGACACGCGCCCTTCCGCCACGCTTGCCCCGAGCACCACCATGACTCCAAGTTGCGCCAGCAGATTGAGTCCGTGGAGAGCGGCGGATGGCGAGCCCGTGGCTTCAATTACGATATCCGCCTTCTCTGGCATGGCCGTGGTGTATGGAATTCCGGCGCGGGCGATCAATGCCGCCCGGGGGCTGTTTTCCGATTCCCGTGAGTGAACCGTCACATGCAGTCCCCGGAGTTGCAGTGCAAGCGCGGCGAGTATTCCGATGGCGCCCGCACCAAGGATAACGGCCGACCGCGGACCGGGCTCGTGCAACCGGAACGCGAGGCCGACCGCCTTTTCTACCACACTGAGAGGCTCCACTAGCACGCCGAATTCGGTCAGAGCTGCGGGAATCGGCACTAAGTCGGCCTCGTCGTCCACTGCAAATTCGGCGAAGTAGCCGTGGGCTCCAACGATGCCGCGCTCCCTGTAATTTCCGGTCACACAGAGATCGCGGCGATTCCTCGCGCAGGAGATACAAGCGGGGGCGCAGGCCCGGCGGACCATTGGAACTACCAGGTCGCCGGCCTTGATTGTGGAAACGGCGTCGCCAGTGGCAATTACCTGTCCGAGTGCTTCGTGGCCAAGAATGAGCTGCGATTCGCCCTCAGGTGGAGAGCCTAAACGGAAGTTCGCTAGTTCGCGATCGGTCCCGCACACCCCCGCTTCCAAAATGCGGAAGAGCACCTGGCTCGATTTCGCGATGGCGGGCTCAGGCATCTCCCGTTTGTAAAGACGGCGATCGTGGTAATCGAGCGTGACGGCGCGCATTTCACTCCAGACGGCGGGCGACCACGATGAGCGAGAGTCCGCTCCAGGGGAACACGGCTTCTATCCGCTTCCATAACCAGACCGTCTTATCGAACAGCTTCAGCGTGATCTTGCCGATCTGTTTCCGCCCCAGCACTTTCCCGTAGAACCACCAGGCCGGTTTGCCTATCTTGTTCAACTGGTGAATCTGGACCGCCTCAAAACCACAGTTCGAGAACAGAACCCGCAGCTCTTCCAAGTCGAAGCGGCGCTTGTGCCCTAACGTCTGGTCCACACTACCGTAGAGCGCCTTGCCTTGCGGAACCAGAATCAGCAAAACCCCGCCGGCACAAAGCGTTCCCCGCAAACCTGCCAGAGTGCGGGAGGGATCTTCCGCGTATTCCAGCACGTTCAGGCAGAGCGCGCTCTCAGTGGATTGGGCGAGTGGAAGAAATGCATCCGGATCGTCGGGGTCCAGCGCCATCACCACAACGTTGGGAGTGCGAAGGAACCGGTTTCGCAGCGCGTGCAGATACAAAGGATCGCACTCGCAAGCGATGTATTGTAAGCGCTTGCCCATCATACGGCCGGCCACGTTGCCAATGCCGGCGCCGATTTCGAGCACCGTGTCTTTCAAATAAGGGCGCAAAATGCCGGCCATCCAACTCATGTACCCAGGCGTGCCGGTCAGGATATGCAGAGCTCCACGGCCGTACGGTTCTACGTAAAGGTCGTCAATCAACCAGAAGCGGAGAATCACGCCGAAAACCTTGAGGCCGTCCTTCCAGCCGATTTTCTTACCTTCTTCGTAGGTGCGCCCGTGATAGCTGATAGGCACCTCATAAATGCGCAGCTTCCGCTTGCTGCACTTCATGGTGATTTCAGGCTCAAAACCGAAACGATCCGAACGGATCGGGATGCTCTTCAGAAGATCGGTACGGAAGACCTTGTAGCAGGTTTCCATGTCCGTGACCCTCAGGTTGGAAAACATGTTTGAAACCAGCGTTAGGGACTTATTGATGAGGGAGTGCCAGAACGGAAGCACCCGCGTCTGTTCGCCAGCAAGATAGCGGGAGCCGAATACAGCGTCGGCATGGCCATCGAGTAAAGGTTTCAAAAGCCGGGGATATTCCGATGGATCGTATTCGAGGTCGGCATCCTGAACAAGACAGAAATCCCCGGTGGCCTGCTGGATCGCGGTTCGGACGGCTGCGCCTTTTCCTCTGTTGATTGGGTGCCGGAACAGGCGCACACAGGGCTCCGTGGCAGCGAGCCGTTCCAGTATGGCGGAAGTTCCATCCGTGGAACAATCGTCCACCAGAATCAGCTCCCGCTCCATGTTTTCCGGCAGCGGCGCCGCAATCACTTGTGAAAGGCTGCGCTCCACCACCGCGCGCTCATTGTAAACCGGCACCAGGATGGATAGTTTCACTATAAGTACTCAGTATAATGAATGCGGTCCGCGGGAACTGTCTTTACCAGGAGGAAGATTTATGAACGACTCAGCCAGCCGGCGCGAATTTGTGAAATCGTCGGGTGCAATGGCCGCCGCCGCGAGTGCGGGATTTCTGATTGTGAAGCCCGAATCGGTACGGGGATCGCAGGCGAACTCGACACTCACGGTAGGTCTGCTTGGAGCAGGCCGGCGCGGCACGTACGTAAGCGGTATCTTTGCGAAAAATGAGTTTGCCCGCATTGCCGCCGTCTGTGACATTTACGACGACCAGTTAGCGGCTGCCACCAGCAAGTTCTCCGGTGCAAGAACGTTCAAGAATCATCGGGATCTGCTGGCCAGCGACGTGGATGCGATCTACATCGCCACACCGCCGTTTCTGCATCCCGAACATTTTGAGGCCGCTGTTGCCGCTCGCAAGCACATCTTCATGGAGAAGCCCGCGGGCGTGGACGTGGCTGGAGTAAACCGCCTGATTGCGGCCGCGAAAAACGCGGACAAGACCAAGCGGATCTCAGTAGATTATCAACAGCGCTACGGGAAGGATTACAACGCAGCGCGGGCCATTGTGAAATCCGGTCAATTGGGCGACATTAAGATGGTGCGTGGATCATGGATCAGCGGTGGATTGCCGGTACGCAACGGCCACCCAGCGAACGAAGAGAAGATTCGCAATTGGCTGTTTTACCGTGAACATTCCGGCGACATCATTGTGGAGCAGAACTGCCATAATCTCGACGTGGTGAATTGGTTCATGGAGAATCACCCGGTGAAGGCTACCGGATATGGCGGCCGGGCAGTTCGCAAGGACATGGGCAACATCATGGATAATCTCGCGGTGAACTACGAGTACCCGGATGGGACCATCTTCAGCTACTCGGCAAATCAGTTCTGCACGCG
>JBBPYD010000063.1:0-11866 GCA_038200305.1 Bryobacterales bacterium | reverse complement strand
TTACCCTCGGATCGACCTTTTCTCCGCCTCCGGAGGGGATGCAAAACGATCAACCGGCGTCCAAAAGTCGCTTGTAGCGCGTCTAATTGATTTGCCATTTTTCCGAGTACCATCCGTGAGGAGTTTTTCAGCAACCTGCTAGGCGTTGGGATCTTCAACCCTTGGGAGTAACACCGAAGGCGGACGAATTGCATACCGGCCTATTGCAAAGTAGTATTGTTCTTCATGTCGGCTGCGATGGTACGGGAGGCGGCGTATAGAACTAGAGCTAGAGCCACGGACAGGACCGGAATCACCAGCATCGCTTCTTCGACGCCGATTGCGCGGAATGCTTCGGTGATGGTTGCTTTTTCTGTAACGGCATAACTTTTTTGTGACTCTGGATGGAGACCGTTATACTTACGGAAGGGGGGACCACCGCCCATGCCATCACCGTCGAAATTAAGCCCGAGGTCGAGACAGAGCTAGCCGCTCAGGCGGCCGTCCGCGGAATGGACGTACGCGCGTACGTCGCCTCCCTGCTGGAAGATGCAGCACAGCAGTCATTAGCCAAAGCGCGCGGCCAGGCTGCAAGACGTCAGCAACTCCCCGGCAGAAAGAGCTTGGCGCGGTTGTTCGCCGAGTCCCCATTCAAAGGCCTCGACCTCGATTTTGAAAGGGACCGGGATTTTGGCCGTGATATCGATCTGTGAAAGGATTTCTGCTCGACACCAACATTCCTTCGGAGATGACCCGTCCCCGTCCGCAATCGAGCGTATCGCGATGGCTCGATGACGCCGATGATGACCAGTTGTATCTCAGCGTGATCTCGCTCGGCGAGATCCTGAAAGGCGTTACCGTTCTTCCGGAAAGCAGACGCCGCAGCCAACTGCAACAGTGGCTGGACGAAACACTGCGTCCGTGGTTTCAAGGCCGCATCCTGCCCGTGAACGAACTGATTGCGGAACGCTGGGGCGTACTGGCCGGACAATGCCAGTTGAAAGGAAAGAACCCTCAAGGTGGCGGACGGTTTGCTTGCGGCGACCGCTCTGGAATACGAGCTTACCATTGTCACGCGGAACGTGAAAGATTTCGATGGCCTGGGCGTTGGGACCTTCAACCCTTGGGAGCAACATCGAAGGCCGACGAATCGCATACGGCCTATTGCAAAGCATTATTGTTCTTCATGTCGGAGGCGATGGTGCGGGAAGCGGCGTATAGGACTAGAGCTAGAGCCACGGACAGGACCGGAATCACCAGCATCGCTTTTTGCAGGCCGATTGCGCGGAATGCTTCTGTGATGGTTGCGGAACCGGCGGACGCCGCGGCTTGACGGGCCATGCGGTCACTCAAATTTCCGGTGATCAATGGACCGAAGGATGCCCCGCACATGTACATCGCCATGAAATAGATGGCCATGGTGGTGGCGCGGACGGAGGGCGGGACGATGTCCTGAATGGATGAATAGACCAGGGCGTAGTAGGTGTTCAGGGCGGCGTAGGCGAGGGTTAAGAAGACAATTGCCGGAAGTAGTGATCCTACAGGGAGCGCGATGCCTAACCATGCGGCCGGAGCTGCGATGAAGGTAAGGGCAGCCGCCAGAAGAAGGCGTCCGTTCTGGCGCTTTCGCATGATGCGGTCGCCCCATCGGCCTGCGAGCACTCCTCCGCACACGCCGCCAATCGCGTACACGACGCCGGTGGCGATGCCGGACTGACGAAGAGAAAGCCCGTGGACGCGGCTCAGGAAGGCGGGCAGAAACAACCCGAGTGCGTACATATTGAAGTTCACCAGAGCACCGGACGCAACGATCCACCAGAGTGTGGGAATGCGGAGGATCCACCAAACTGTAGCTTTCTTGAAATGCCCGTGACTCGATTCGGTTGCGCCGCGCACGGGCTCGTGCAGGCTCAATAGAGCGGGTAGCAGCAATAGTGCGGGAAGCGCCGCTGCGACCATTGCGGTGCGCCATCCGAAAGACTGCGCGATTGGCGCGCTGAAGAAATAACTGAGAGCACCGCCCAGGGGGACGCCCAACATGAAGAGTCCGAGGGCTCGCGAGCGTTGGCTGAGAGGGAAGAGGTCTCCAATAAGGCTGGTGCCGGTTGGCGCGGCGGCCGCTTCCCCAATTGCCACACCGAGACGCGAGACCAACAGCAAAGGAAAGCTTGTGGCGAAAGCTGCAAAGGCGGTGAGGGCGCTCCACACGGCCACCCCGGCGGCGAGAATTCCCTTGCGGCTGCCCACGTCGGCCATTCTCCCAATGGGCAGGCCGATGATCGCGTAGATCCAAATGAAGGCGCTGCCCAGCAGGCCGATCTGCGTATCGCTTAGATGGAATTCCTTACGGATGGGCTCGGCAAGTGCGCCTGAGATGTTGCGGTCGTAGAAGTTCAGGATGTTGATAGCGACAAGGATTGCAAGCGCGTAACGGCTCTGGGTTGCCACAGGTGGCCAATGCTATCACAAGCGGGTAATATCAACTTGGACCTATGCGAGTGATTGCGGGAACGAAAGAGTTGCGGACGCTGGTGGGGCAGGATCTCGGGACCAGCGATTGGTACTTGGTGACACAGGAAATGGTGAATCGATTCGCGGAGTTGACGCTCGATACGCAATGGATTCACGTGGACGTACAACGGACGGAAGTTGAATCGCCGTTCGGCGGCACCATTGCACACGGATTCTTGACGCTTTCCTTGCTGAGCCATCTGTTCCGGCAGACGGTAAAGCTGGAAGGCTCCTGCAAGATGACTGTCAACTACGGCTTCAACCGTGTGCGGTTCACCTCGCCGGTACGGGCCGGCTCGCGGGTACGTCTGCGTGCCGGGCTGCAAAGCCTGCGCGATGTGGAGGGTGGATTAGAGTGCACCTGGGATATTAAGATCGAGAGCGAAAAGCCGGCCAAACCCGCGTTGGTGGCGGAGTGGCTGACGCGGATCTATTTTTAACGGGGTTTGCGATTACTGCCCGTTAGTGAACCGGATGAGTTCTTGCATCTTCGCCAGTGCTTTCCCGGAATCGATTGACCCCTCGGCGAGTGCGGCACCGGACAGAAAATCGGCTGCCTTTCCGGCAGCCACCAGCGCCGCGGATGCATTCACCAGTACGATATCGCGCTTCGGACCTGGATCGCCATTCAGGATCGCGCGCGCAATCTCAACATTGGCCGCGCGGTCGCCGCCTTTCAAATCGGCCAACGTGGCCTTCTTCACTCCGAAGTCGGCGGGCGTCCATGTGTGATGCGCAATCGCGCCGCGATGGATCTCCAGAGCGAAGGTTTCGCCAGTGGTGGTGATCTCATCCAAGCCGTCCGCTCCGTGAACCACGAATCCCTTCTGGAGGCCGAGCGCTGCCAGAGCTTGGGCCATCAGTTCAGCCGCTGCTACGGAGGGTGCGCCGGCCAGTTGCGCCGTGGCGCCGGCTGGATTGGTAAGCGGCCCCAGGAGATTGAAGGCGGTCTGCATCTTCAGTTCCAGGCGGGCGGGCTGCGCATGTTTCATGGCCGGGTGCATTGCGGGAGCGTACAGAAAGCCGATGCCAACGGTCCGAATGGACAATGCCATCTGTTCCGGTGTCAACGTGATGTTTACGCCGAGACCTTCTAATATATCCGCGCTTCCGCAAGGGTTCGACAGAGACCGGTTGCCGTGTTTGGCGACCTTTACGCCGGCTCCCGCCACTACGAACGCGGACACTGTGGAGATGTTGAACGTTGGCGATCCACTTCCGCCGGTGCCGCAGGTATCGAGAAGCGGTTCCCCATTCAACATTGGGAAAACCTTGGTAGACCGCTCTCTCATGGCGCGCGCGAAGCCCAGAATTTCGTCCGCGGTCTCGCCCTTCATCCGCAGCGCCACCAGAAATGCAGCGATCTGCGCGGTGGTGGCGCCGCCGGCGAGAATCAGCTCCATCGCGCGCTGGGCCTCGCACGGGGTCAGATTTTCGCGGTTTGCGGCCCTGTGCAGGAAGGGGAGAAACGACATGATATAGTAAGGGTTTTGGCTTTCAGTGCGATACTAGCATACCCGCTGAAGCACCCCATATCCGATGAAAATTCATGAATACCAGGCCAAGGCGATATTGGCCAAATACGGAGTCCCTGTGCCGAGGGGCGAAGTGGTTTTTACGGCAGAAGAAGCGGAAGCAGCGGCCAAGAAACTGGGCGGAAGCGTGGTGGTGAAGGCGCAGATCCACGCAGGCGGCCGGGGTAAGGGCGGGGGCGTGAAACTGGCCAAAACTCCCGCCGAAGCTGCCGAAGTGGCCAAGAAGATTCTGGGCATGACGTTGATCACGCATCAGACGGGGCCGGAGGGCCGGCTGGTCCAGAGAGTGTTGGTGGAGGAGACGATGCCGATCGCGAAGGAGCTTTACGTTGGAATCGTGCTCGATCGCGAGCAGGGCAAGACAGTCTTTATGGCGTCGTCCGAAGGCGGCATGGATATCGAGGAAGTGGCCGCGCACACGCCGGAGAAGATTCTGAAAGAAGCGATTGAGCCGGGTTTCGGGCTGGCTGCATGGCAGGCCCGGAAGCTCGCCTTCGGCATCGGGGTTCCGGCCGCCAGCGTCAACGCAGCGGCCGCGTGCATGATCGCGCTGGCGAAGGCGAATGACGCCATTGACGCGTCGCTCGCCGAGATCAACCCGCTGATTCTGACGGATGATGGAAAGGTTGCCGCACTAGATGCGAAGATCACCATCGACGATAACGCCATGTTCCGGCACAAGGATTTCATCGATCTTCGCGATCTGAACGAAGAAGATCCGCTTGAAGTGGAAGCGTCGCGCTTTGGCCTGAACTACATCAAGCTGGACGGCAATGTGGCCTGCATGGTGAACGGCGCGGGCCTTGCCATGGCTACCATGGACATCATCAAATATGCCGGCGGTAGCCCGGCGAACTTCCTGGATGTCGGGGGTGGAGCTAGCGCCGAGCAAGTGAAAAACGCTTTCCGCATCCTGCTTTCCGATAAAAGCGTGAAGGCGGTATTGATCAATATCTTCGGCGGCATTTTGCGATGCGATACGCTGGCCACCGGCGTGGTGAATGCGGCGCGCGAGTTGAATATTCAGGTTCCCATCGTGGTGCGGATGGAAGGAACGAACGTGGAGGTTGGACAGCGGATTCTGGCCGAATCCGGCTTCAATTTCACGGTTGCCGACGGCATGAAGGACGCCGCGGAGAAAGTAGTGAGGCTGGCACAATGAGCGTTCTGGTGAATGAAAATACGCGCCTGTTGGTGCAGGGTTTCACGGGCAAAGAGGGAACATTCCATGCGACGCAGGCACTGGCGTATGGCACCAAGGTAGTGGGCGGGGTAACGCCGGGTAAAGGCGGGACCAGGCACCTGGACTTGCCGGTGTTTGATACGGTGGCGCAAGCGGTGAAGGAAACCGGCGCGAATGCATCCGTGATTTTCGTGCCGCCGCCGTTCGCGGCGGACGCGATCATGGAAGCTACCGACGCCGAGCTGCCGCTGGTGGTCTGCATCACAGAAGGAATTCCGGCGCTGGACATGGTGAGAGCCTGGCAATTCCTGCAAGGGAAGGCGACGCGGCTGATTGGGCCGAACTGCCCTGGGGTGATCTCGCCGGGGAAATGCAAGATCGGGATTATGCCGGCACACATTCATAAGCCGGGCAATGTGGGCGTGGTTTCGCGCTCCGGCACGCTGACCTATGAGGCGGTGGGGCAGCTTACAAAGCTGGGGATTGGTCAATCGACGTGCATCGGAATCGGCGGCGATCCGATTGTTGGGACTACGTTCATCGATGCGATCCGGCTGTTTAACGAAGATCCCGATACGCACGCCATCATCATGATCGGCGAGATCGGCGGAAACGCGGAAGAAACGGCCGCGGCGTACATCAAGGAACACGTGAAGAAACCGGTGGTCGGATTTATTGCGGGCCAGACTGCCCCGCCTGGCCGGCGCATGGGACACGCGGGAGCGATCATCTCCGGCGGATCTGGAAAAGCATCTGACAAAATTGCCGCGATGGAGGCTGCGGGTATCAGCGTATGCGCTTCGCCGGCTGAAATGGGAGAGAAACTGAAAAGCCGTCTATGAGTGAACGTACTTTTGCAATTATCAAACCGGACGCCGTCGCCGCGGGAAACACGGGTGCGATTCTGGCTCTGATCGAGAAGAATGGGTTCAAAATTATTGGGTTGAAAAAGGCCCGTCTATCGAAGGCGCAGGCTGAGGAGTTTTACGGCGTGCATCGGGCACGGCCGTTCTTTGGCAGCCTGGTGACGTTTATGACCGAAGGGCCGGTGGTGGTGCTGGCGCTGGAACGGGAGGATGCGGTTGCGAAGTGGCGCGAGTTGATGGGCGCTACCAATCCGGCAAATGCAGCGGATGGCACCGTTCGCAAGCTGTTTGCCGAAAGCATCGAGCGGAATGCTGCGCATGGATCGGATGCGCCGGAAACGGCCGCGGTGGAGATTCCGTTTTTCTTTAGCGGTTCGGAACTGCTGTAGGAGCACGTGCCGAACGCAGGCCGTAATCAGTCCGAAAGCCGATCCACATCTCCCCCGACGTCCCGAAATACCGGGCGAGCCGCAGAGCGGTGTCCGCCTCAATGCCCTCTTGCCATTCACGAGTTCGCCGATCCAGCCCGGCGAAACACGCAGGTCTCGCGCCAAGGCATTGATCGATAAGCCAGCGTCGTCCATGACCATCGCAAGCGTTTTGCCGGGATGAATCGGAGGCAGGCGTTCCTCATTGCCGCCTTAGTGGTAATCGGTTTCAACCTTGCGGACCGCTTTTATCGCGGTGCAGCCGAAAGTTCCGGTTCCGCGGTCGCATAGCTTCTTGCTACGTACGCGTTCAACATTCCGATGAACTCTTCCACGATGGCGTCTCCACGCAGCGTCTTTACCAGCTTGCCATCCACATAAACCGGGGCGACAGGTTCCTCAAATGTGCCGGGCAGTGAGATGCCGATATTGGCGTGTTTCGATTCACCTGGACCGTTCACTACACAGCCCATGACTGCTACCTTCATTTCCTCAACACCGGTATGCCTCTCGCGCCACACCGGCATTTGCTCGCGAAGGTAGGTCTGGATCTGGTCCGCCATATCCTGGAAGAACGTGCTGGTGGTCCGGCCGCAACCTGGGCACGCGGCCACCTGCGGGGTGAAGCTGCGGAGCTCCAGCGATTGCAAAATCTGCTGTGAAACGATGACTTCTTCGGTCCGGTCCCCATTGGGCAGAGGGGTCAGGGAGGAGCGAATGGTATCTCCGATTCCCTCCTGCAGCAGCACCGATAATGCGGCGGTGGTGGCGACAATCCCTTTCGCCCCGAGGCCCGCTTCGGTCAGACCCAAATGCAGAGCGTAATCGCACTGCGAAGCCAACTTGCGGTACACGCTAATCAAGTTCTGGACGCCGCTGACTTTGGCGCTCAGGATGATTTTGCCGCGGCGCAGACCATGCCGCTCGGCAGCGCGCGCCGATTCAAGCGCGCTCACTACAATCGCGTTCAAGGTCACTTCCGTGGCATCAAGAGGATCGGGAAGCAGGTTGTTTTCGTTCATCATCCGGGTCAGAAGTTGGCCGTCCAGCGAACCCCAGTTGACGCCGATCCGCACCGGACGGTCATAAGTAATTGCCGCTTCAATCATGGTGCGGAAATTGTCATCGTGCTTCTTACCGATGTTCACGTTGCCTGGATTGATGCGATACTTTGCAAGCGCGCGCGCACAGTCCGGATATTTCTGCAGCAGGAGATGCCCGTTGTAATGGAAATCGCCAATGATGGGGACGCGCACTCCGAACTTGTACAGTGTTTCAGAGATTTTCGGAACAGCCCGCGCGGCCTCGTCCGTGTTGACCGTGACACGAACCAGTTCCGAACCCGCCTGCGCCAGCGCCATTACCTGATTGACGGTGCCGGTGACGTCGGCGGTGTCGGTGTTGGTCATCGATTGAACGACAATCGGGTGGGCTCCGCCGACTTTTACGCCGCCAATATTTACTGCGACTGATGCGCGGCGTGGGTATGCTGCCATGAATCCTCCAAGAACCTTCATTGTAACGCTGGAGTTACGACGGTGATGGTGTACTGCTCGCCACCGGCGGCGGTGATTCGAGCCCACACCTCAGAGGCGCCTGTGGTCTGCTTTGTCACCAGCGCGCTTGAGCTCTCATATTGCACGGTTCCACCGGTACGCCGTGCGGCATCGGCGTAATATCGCAAGATCTGCTCGGGTCCGGGCATCGGCTTGCCGCCAAGGTCGTCGAAGCGGTACACCAGATCCTGCCGGCGGCCATGGAGTGTCACGTCCCGGGAGTTTCCGGGTTTGCCAACCGCAAAGATTACGTCTGTTGCATCCTGTACATCGGACTGTGACAGATAATACCCAGCAACACGTGGGAACAGAGGATGATCGTGAGTTCCTTTGGCATCCTTGGGATGGGAAGCTGTGGAGACCGGCGCGCCTTGCCTCTGAAAATCCGGGTTCACCAGTTCGATTCTGCGGTTCTTGGCTCGTCCTTCTTCTGTGGTGTTATCCGCGATTGGGCGGTCTTGCCCAAAGCCGGTCACCGACAGGCGTTTCGGATCGATACCCCGTGCTACCAACGAGTCCGCCACCACCTTTGCGCGCGCAGTGGACAGCACCTTGTTGGCGGCGGGATTACCAATAAAATCGGTGTGGCCTTCCACGCTTACGCGTTCTAAGGGACTCCTCTGCAACGCTTGAGCGGCTTTCGCGATGACAGGTTGCGATTCCGGCTTAATGATCGCCTCGTCCGGATCGAACTTCACGTAGAGCGCGAGGCGGCCCTCCCGTTCCAGGGTGGAAAGCATGTCGTCCACCGTGACCTCTGGCACAACGGCACCTCGCTCTATGGCGATCAGCTTGTACTGCATTGCGTCCGGCACTTCTACCGCAAGCCAGATCTCAGTGGACTTTCCTGGCGCCAGATACGTGGCCGACTGCTGGGCTTCATTCACCACCCTGCCGCCCAGCCCCAAAGCCGCACGCTGATAGTGCTGCAAGATGCTGGAAGGCGAGATACCTGGGCCATCGTTGCGGTAAGTAATTTCGATCTTGTGGCCTTCAACGGGCAACTCAGCGGATGCCGCGCTCCTGAAAGTCACCGTCGCTGAAGCGGTATCCCGGAATGCAGCGATGTGGAAGCCTGGCACCCTGCGGAAGAGAAATGGATCGGAACTTCCCGCGATGTCGTTGGTCTGGGCCAGAAGTGAGAGTGCAATCAACGGGACGGACAGGACGTGGAAGTATACTTTGGATCGCATGCAGACCTGCGATCACAGTCTAGCAGCCCACCGCCTAATCGTGCCTCAACGCCAGCATCGGATCGATGCCACAGGCGCGCCGCGCAGGAACATAATTTGCCAGCAGCGCCACCAGGACCATCAGGAAGGCCACACTGCCGAATGTCAACGGATCGAGCGGCGTCACCTGGAACAGCATGCTGGTCATGAGCCGCGTCACTCCGATTGCGATCGCTACGCCCGCGGCCACCCCGGCCAGTACGGGGCTCATTCCTTCCCGCAAGCTGAGCCCCGATGACGTCCGGCCTCTGCGCCCCCAGCGCCATCCGGACTCCGATCTCGTGTGTCCTCTGCGCCACCGAGTGCGAGATCACGCCGTAGATTCCCGTCACGGCAAGAACCAACGCCACCGCCGCAAAGATCCCGAGCAACCACAACGAAACACGTTGACGCCAGAGCTTATCGGCCACCAACTGCTCCATCGCCGCAACATCGGAGATGCGCACCGAGCGATCAAGGTTCCATACCGCAGCCTGCGCGGCGGCAGCGAGCCCGATGGGGCCGCCCGCCGTCCGCACCACAAACGTCATGTACGAGTAATGACCGGCTGGGTCCGAAAGGTGGGGCTTCGATTGCAGGAACGGCAGGTAGACTTCATCGTCAACCGGCGTGGTCCAATCGGTCTGTTTAGCATCTTTCGCCACACCGATCACCGTGAGCCAAACTGGATGTGCGGCTGGATCGTCCATGGTGATCTGCTTCCCTATCGCCGATTCCCCAGGCCACTGCCGGCGTGCTAAAGCCTGATTGACGATCACAACTCCCGGGGCGCTTATGTTGTCCTGCCCGGTCACTTCCCTGCCCTGTACCAGCGGTAATTCCATCGTGCGGAAATAGCCTGGACGAATGACGCGATAGACGGCGGAAAGCTCTTCGCCGGCTCGCGGCACCGGCCGCGCGGCTACTGTGTAACGCAAAGTCCAAAGGTCGCCGCCAACTGGCAGGTGATTGATCGCACTTACGGACATCACACCAGGCAGAGCTTGCAGTTGCTGTTCAATCCGGCTGTAAAAAGCCGCTCGATGGGCAGCATCCGATTGGGCAGTTCCCGAGACCGACACCACCATGCTGAGTAGATGGCGCGGGTTGAAACCGGGGTCGCTCGATTGAATATTACGGAAGCTGCGAATCATCAGCCCCGCGCCGATCAGTAGGACAAAGGCCATGGCAATCTCACAGGCCACCAGTATTGCCCGCGTTCTGTGCCGTCCCGGACCCTCGCTGGCGCTTCGGCCGCCTTCCTTCAACGCATTGTTCAGATCTCCTTTCGCAGCCTGCCAGCCCGGAATCAGTCCTGCCAGTATTCCAGTTATCAGCGAGGCCAGCAAGGTGAAACTTAGGGCTGCGCCATCGATCCCGAGTTCCCGCTGACGCGGAAGGCTTCCTTCGGGCAGCATTGCCGAGAGGAGAGTTACTCCCCAGTAGGCGACGAACACTCCCAGTGCACCGCCCAGCACCGCAAGCAGAGTGCTTTCCCTAAGTAACTGGCCCATCAATTGGGCACGGCTGGCTCCAATGGCCATCCGGACCGCGATCTCCCTGCGCCGCGCCGTCACTCTGGCGAGCATGAGGTTTGCCACATTCGCGCAGGCGATCAACAGGACGAATCCGACGGTGCCCAGCAGCACAAGCAATGTTGGACGAATATTGCCCACCACCATCTCATGCAGCGGCGTCATTTTCGGGAACACTTTCGCATTGGTCTTAGGATATTGTTGCGCCAGCCTGTAGGAGACGGTGTCCATTTCCGCTTGCGCCATCTTTAGATCCACGCCGTCCTTCAATCGTCCGAACACACGTAACGATCGGCCGCCGCGGTCCTGCTTTCGTCCGTCGAGCGCAAGCGGCGTCCACATCTCCGCTTTTGTGGCCCAGAACGGAGCGAAGGCAAAAGTTTCGGGCATGATCCCAATCACGATGTAGTCTTTTCCGTCCAGCATTACGGCGCGGCCCAGCAACGCGGGATCTCCACCAAACCTTCGCTGCCATAAACGGTGGCTCATCACCAGCACACGCGTGCTGGCGGCTTGATCCTCGTTCGGTAGAAACGTGCGGCCTTTTAGCGGAACGGCCCCCAACATGTCAAACATGTTCGCCGAGACCTGTAGACCCAAAACCCACTCTGGTTTCTCGCCACCGGTCATATTTCCACCCCAATATTGAGCGGCGGCGAGTTGCTGAAAACCGCGGGCTTCGGATTTCCAATCCAGGTAGTCCGCTGGAGATACAGTGGTTGCTCCGTTTGTGACGGCGACAACCAACCGCTCGGGATTCCGGTAGGCGAGTGGCCGCAACAGAACCGAGTTCACCACGCTAAATATGGCCGTGTTGGCTCCGATACCCAATGCAAAAGCAAGTACCGCGATAGCAGTGACTCCTTTATTCTTTAGCAGCATACGGAAGCTGTGGCGAGAATCGCGCAACACTGATGTCAGGATCATGGCAGTGAGACGTTGCGCACTTCGTACAGTTAGTTATCCGCATCGCCAGCCCGTCATTCCACAGGTGGCATCACTCGGCAGACGCTGCAGCCAGGGGGGAAATTATAGTGCGCTGTTTCCTTTTATAGATCGCCT
>JBBPYD010000062.1:0-49057 GCA_038200305.1 Bryobacterales bacterium | reverse complement strand
TCCGGGGTTGTTGAAGCGGGCTGCAAGGTGGCGATTGGCACCCGCCTCAAACGTGCCGGGATGCACTGGACCGTGGCGGGGGCCAACGCGATCATCGCTCTTCGCTGTGCCAAACTAAGTGGCAGGTTTCAAGATTACTGGGAGCGTCGCTCAGAGCGGAGGACCGCCTGATCCCTCATCTTCTAGTCGTGCACCCCTCTGTTAGGCTTCACTTGTGGTAGTCCACGTATCCGGAACATGAGACGTTGACGTCCCGGACCTTAATTGATAATGTTTTCGCAATTTGGAGGTGGCCCCATGAACCGAACCATCCGGATTACCGCCCTTCTGTTCGCCGCTGGTACATGAACCTTCGGCCAGGAATATCGCGGTACGATTACGGGCATCATCACGGATGCGTCAAGCGCCGCTGTGCCGGCGTTAAGATGCAGCTCACCAACGTAGAGACGTCCGCCGTTTACAACACGGAGAGCAGCCTTTAGCGGAGCATATTCATTCATCTGCTTGAACCGGGGAAGTATAGTCTGCGCGCGGAGGCTCAGGGATTCAAGCCGTTTGCCGTCTCCGAAATCGACCCGCACGTAGTCCGCCCCTTTCCAGCCGAGACCATGCGTTGCTCTGATCCGTCCGCGTTCATGATGAAATCTGGGCGCACTGCAGGCCGTCGCGCGCCGATTGAAATCAGCCGCTTGCCAACCGGAGACCTAAAAGCGAGTACGCCGCCAGCATCGTCACAAAGAAAAACCTTGCCATTATTCCGCCTCTTTTACATGATTGTATTCTGTGCGAACTTTACCGGTACTTCTCAGCATGGCCGTAACCTGCGGTTTTGCCGCGGACATTCCCTTCCGGGAACATACGATTGCGACGGATCTCAAGGGCGGCTATCAGGTCGTCATCGCAGACATGAATCACGATGGCAAGCCGGATCTTATTGCCTTGGCGAGCGGCATGAAGGAACTGTTCTGGTTTGAAAATCCCACTTGGGAGCGCCACGTCATCGCAGGCAATCTTTCGAAGATGATCAACGTCGCCGCATGGGATACAGATGGCGACGGCATCCCTGAACTAGTGCTCGCGTCTGAGTTTGCGAACGAGGCGAAGAACAGCATCGGCCTGGTTTCGCTGCTGACCCACAACGGCGATCCGCGCCAGCCGTGGACGGTGAAGGAGATTGATCGCCTGACCACGTCGCACCGTTTACGTTGGGCGGACATTGAAGGCAATGGCAAGAAGGTTCTGGTGAATGCCGCGCTCACTGGAGCGAAAGCGGAAAAGCCGGACTATCGCGGCTCCACTCCGCTCGTGTTTTACCGGCCGGGTGAATGGAAGCGTGAGTTGATCACCGATGCGAATCAAGGCGTGGTTCATGGCGTGTTCATCACGAAGTGGAACGGCGGTCCACGCGAAGATGTGCTGACAGCCAGTTTCGTCGGCATCCACCGGCATCATCTGGAAAAGAATGGAAAGTGGACCCGCACCGAAATTTCCAAGGGCGATCCGGCGCCATGGCCCCAGAGCGGATCAAGCGATATCGCGGTTGGGAATCTCGGCGGCAAACGCTTTCTTGCGGCCATTGAACCCTGGCACGGAAATCAGGTTGTGGTCTACCACGAAAGGTCAAAAGATAAATTCGAGCGGCAAGTGATCGACACCGGGCTTGTGGACGGCCACACAATCCTTACCGCCGATCTCGACGGAGATGGACGCGATGAGATCGTCGCGGGATACCGGGGTATGGGCCGCAGCGTTTACATTTACCATTCCGGCGATGCGAAAGGGAAGACTTGGACGCGAACACCGTTGGACAATGGCGGCATAGCGGCGGCAGCCTGCGCATCAGGCGATTTGAACGGAGACGGCAAGACCGATATCGTATGCATCGGATCGGCTACAACGAATCTCAAGTGGTATGAGAACACAGGTGAAAAGACAAGGTAAAATTTAGAATTGCCCGATCCGTGCGTCACCGTCGTCATTCCAACTCTGACGGCGGATAATACCCTTGCCGATTGCGTTCGCTCGCTGGAAGGCCAGTCGCGCCGCGATTTTGAAATCATCATTGTCGACAACAGCGGCCAGCAGTTGGTGCGGCGGCGGAATGCCGCTGGGTTCCGTGCGGCAGTGATTGAAAATACGGTCAATGCGGGTTTTGGCGGGGCTATCAATCAGGCCTTCCGGCAATCGCACGCGCCGTTCCTGGCTACTCTGAATGACGATGCGATCGCGCATCCGGGCTGGATATCGGCTTTGTTGGAAGCCGTTGAGCATAGACCCGACGTTGGCATGTGTGCCTCCCACGTGCGGCTATATCCACAAGGCAAGCTGGATTCCGCAGGCATGCTCATTTCAGGAGACGGGAGCAGCAAACAGCGGGGGCACCTCAGTAATCCCGCACAGTATTTACAGATGGACGAAGCGCTATTTCCGAGTGGATCGGCGGCGCTCTACCGCCGCAAGATGCTGGACGAGATCGGACTTTTCGATGAACAGTTCTTTCTTTATTGCGAAGATACGGACCTTGGACTGCGTGCGCGCTGGGCGGGGTGGCGCTGCCTTTACGTCCCGGGCGCCGTGGTCGATCACCATTACTCGCATTCGGCGGGCCGCGTCTCTTCCTTGAAGGCGTACTATGTGGAGCGCAACCGGCTGTTCACAGTGGCTAAAAATTTCCCTGCCGGAATGTTAGTATTTACGCCCGTTTATACGTTGATGCGCTACTTCTGGCACGTTGCTCTCATGTTTTCCGGTAAGGGTGCGGCGGCGGAGTATCGAACTGGCGGTAGCGGGCTAATGCTGCTCTGGCTGGTGATAAAGGCCCATGCTGCCGTGTTATTCCGGTTACGTGAGCTACTGAGATTGCGCCGCGGAATTCGCAAGACGGCCCGCATCGGCGCAACTGAATTTCGCGCCGTGCTTCAGGCACACTCCATCAGTCCCAAACAGGTGGCTTCTCTATGAAGCCCGCGAACGGGAATCACTCGCTACTGATCATCATTCCCGCGTTCAATGAGGAAGGCGCCGTTGGGCAGGTGGTGAAGGAGATCAACCGTGTGCTGCCGGGAGTTCCGGTGCTGGTGATCGACGACTGTTCGGGCGACGGGACCATTGCCATTGCGAGGCTTGCAGGCGCGCATGTTCTCTCATTGCCTACTCATCTTGGACTCGGCGGCTGCGTGCAGGCCGGGTACAAGATAGCATTCGAGCTCGGGTACCAATTTGTCATCCGGGTGGATGGCGACGGTCAGCACGATGCGGAGGACATTCCGCGAATCCTTGAGGTGCTCCAGGAGACCGGCTGCCAAATGGTGATCGGCTCCCGCTATGCAGCGAAAAAAGAAAGGTTCACCAGCCCCGCGCGCGGCATGGGCATTGTACTGTTCCGTTTTATCTTGCGCCCGATCCTCGGCAAATGGGTTTCCGATCCGACTTCCGGATTCGTAGGCGTCAATCGGCAAGCGCTCGCGGTGTTCAGCAAAAGCTTTCCGCTGGAATATCCTGAAATTGAAACCCTGGTGGTTCTGCAGCGCAAAGCTTTCCGGTTTGAGGAGATCCCCTGCAACGTACGTCCGCGCCGGACGGGACGCAGCTCCATTACCGCGATGAAATCGGTGTACTACATCGTTCATGTATTGCTGGGAGTGTTCGTGAATATATTGAAGTATGACGGCCCGCGAAGGAGGTAAACCGTGGACAAGCTGTTGGATGTTATGGCAATCTTCAGCATTGCAATGATGGCGCTAGTGCTGATCTCCGTAAGGCGCGCGCACATCCGGGTGGAATACTCGGTAAGCTGGCTGACGGCGGCCGCGGCTCTCTTCATCCTCTCGCGAAGCAGTACTGTGCTCGATTGGGTATCGCGGCAATTGGGAATCGATTATCCTCCGGTGGCTCTGATGCTGATCGCGTCGTGCGTTTTCCTGGTTGTTTTTTACCGCTTTTCCGTGCGAATCTCAGATTTGAAAGACGCCAATATCGCGCTCGCCCAGAGACTTGCCATACTGGAATATCACCTTCGTTCGAGTCATGAAGACCAGTAAACACAAAGTTCCGCTTGCAACCACAACGGTATCCACACTGACCGCACCGGCTGCGTGGACCTTCAAGTGGTGGCACTACGCATTAGGTCTCTTCGCACTATTTTTCATTGCGTTTGAGGTCTACGGCCCGGCCCTGAATGGCCCGTTTGTATACGACGACGTGTATCTGCCGTTCATGAATCCGTACATGCTGGATAAGCCGTTGAGCATCTGGGCAAACGTTCGGCCCTTGTTGATGGCCAGCTATTTTGTAAACTTCAAAATGTCTGGGATCGAGCCGTATCCCTATCACTGGTTCAACGTCTTTATCCACGTACTGAACTCCGCGCTGGTGTTTGTGATTGTGCGCAAGTTCCTGGTCATGGCTGGCGAAACGATCTGGACCAGGGGAATTCTCTCCATCTTCGCAGCGGCCCTCTTCCTTTTGCATCCGGCGCAAACGGAATCCGTTGCGTACGTCGCCAGCCGGTCGGAAGGCTTGAGCATCTTCTTTTTTCTCGGCGCGCTTGCCGTGTTCCTATACCGGCCAAAAGCGGCGATCACGGTTCCCGTAGCCATCGCCGTGCTCATCCTGTTCGGCCTTGCGTGTCTCACAAAAGAACATACGACTGTTTTGCCGGCGCTTCTCCTCCTCACCGATTATTACTGGAACCCGGGCTTCACATTGGAAGGGATTAAGAAGAACTGGAAGTTGTACGCTCCCATCGCGATCGGCGGAATCATTGGGGTCGCCACGGTCTTCACCATGTTGACCTTTTCCGATTCCGCGGGATTTAAGCTCAAGAGTTTCCAGTGGTATCAGTACCTGTTTACACAGTTCCACGTGATCTGGATTTACCTGAGGCTCTACGTGTTTCCGTTCGGGCTAAATGTGGATTACGATATTCCGGTCTCACGAACTATCTTTGAGCACGGAGCCATTTTCTATCTCGCCGGACTCATCGCCCTTGCCGCCGTGGCCTGGAAATACCGGCGCGCATATCCGCTGGCGTCGTACGGCTTCTTCGGATTTCTGATCCTACTGGCTCCAACATCCTCTGTGGTGCCGATCCAGGACGTGCTGGTGGAGCGCCGCTTGTATCTGCCGTTCATCTGTCTGCTGCTAATCACAGTGGAGTTTCTGCGCCGCTGGAACGTGGGCCGTGGGGCGATGATTGGGACCTTGGCCGCTGTACTCGCTGTGGCTGGAGCGCTCAGCTATCAGCGCAATGAACTGTGGGGAAACCCCATCGCGTTGTGGCAGGATGCGGTAAACAAATCGCCGAATAAATCGCGCACTCACTTCCAGCTTGCCTTCGCCCAGATGCAAGCGGGCCAGTGTCAGGCAGCCGCGCAACAGTATGAAGCGGCGTCGAAGCTGCAAGTGGTGGATTACCGGCTCCTGGTGGATTGGGCTTTGGCTGAAGATTGCGCCCTGCACACAGACGACGCCATCGCGCGGTTGAAACAGGCTGCGCAGATGGAGCCGACGGCTCATGTCTATTCGCTGATCGGTATGATGTATGGAAAACAAGGCAAGGTCGCGGATTCGCTGGAAGCGTTAGCTACGGGAGAAAAGATCGACCCCAAGTACGAAATGATCTTCGTATATCGTGGCAACGATTATTTCAGCACTGGTGACTACACCAGAGCTTTGGAAGAGTTCAAGCGCGCACTCACCATCAATCCTCTGAATCAGGTTGCGGCGAATGGTATTGCAATGGCGCAGAAGCAGCTTCGCGGGAAGCAGTAGGGTTCATGCCGGATCTCCGAATTGGCGTTAACGCGCTTTACCTGATTCCCGGTGGCGTCGGCGGGACCGAAATCTATCTTCGAAATTTGCTGCAAGCGCTGGCCGAGATCGATCAAGAGAACGAGTATTTCGTCTTCACCAACAGAGAGACCGGCGTGGACCTGCTTCCGAATGCACCGAACTTCACGCACTCGCCGCAAGCCGTGAATGCCGTGGTGCGGCCCATGCGGCTTATCTGGGAGCAGACCCGCCTCCCAATAGCGGCGCGGCGGCTGAAACTGGATCGTCTGTTCAACGCTGGTTTCACCGCGCCGATCTTTGGCCCGTGCCCGTCCGTTACGGTCTTTCATGACCTTCAGCACAAACGGCATCCGGAGCATTTCCGCTGGTTCGATCTGCCGTTCTGGGACATGTTCCTTTACGGATCGGCCATGCGCTCGTCCAAGCTCATCGCGGTATCGGAGGCCACCAAACAGGATTTGATCCGGTTCTATCATCTGCCTGCTTCCAAGATTCACGTTGCGGAGCACGGCGTCGAACGGGAATTCTTCGCGATCCGGAATGAGCCGAAATCGGATGATCCATATCTACTTTGCGTGTCAACGCTGCACCCGCATAAGAATCTGGAGCGTTTGATCCGGGTGTTTACAGAGTTTCGCAAACGGCGGCCGGAATACAGACTCGTGATCGCCGGCATGCGCGGATTTCACGCTGCGGTGCTTGAGAAACTCGCCGATGAGCATGTCCGGCTTACGGGCTGGATTCCGCGGGAGGAACTATACGATCTCTTCCGGCATGCGTCGGCGTTTATTTATCCATCCACCTTTGAAGGCTTTGGTATGCCGGTGCTGGAGGCGATGGCGGCTGAACTCCCCTTGGCATGTTCGTCCATTGAACCGCTTCGCAGCATTGTAGATTCGTCCGCGCTGTTGTTTGAGCCCTCCGATGAGAAAGCAATGCTGAACGCAATGCTTCGCCTTACATCCGATCCGGCGCTGAACGGTACGGGCCGCGCGCGAGCCGCTCAGTTCACGTGGCAAGCCGCGGCGCGGGAAACTCTAGCAGCGATTCAGCAAGCTTGCTAACGCAGAAGGTCTTCCAACTGAATCTTGGTGTCGGTCTTGGAATCCCGGTACTTCACGATCACCGGAGTGTATAGCGAAACTCCCCAGTCCTTGCCCTTTCCGCGCGTAATCGCTCGCGAGCCGGCCACGACCACGGCGTCTTCCGGAATGATTAACGGTTCATCGCCGGTTGCGCTGTAGATCTCTTCCCGGACCAAGTCGTACACCGGTGTGGAACGGTTGAGAATGGTTCCGGTGCCGAGGACGGCCCGCCGCTTCACAACGGTGCCTTCATAGACGCCACAATTCCCGCCGATCAGAACATCCTCTTCCACTATGACAGGCAGGGCGCCAACCGGTTCCAGAACACCGCCGATTTGCGATGCCGCCGAGATGTGGCATCTGGCGCCGATCTGCGCGCAACTGCCGATGAGCGCGTGAGAATCCACCATGGTTCCGTCTCCCACATACGCGCCAACATTGATATACATTGGCGGCATGCAGGTGACGCCCGTACCAAGAAACACGCCGTCACGGATGCTGGATCCGCCGGGAACAATGCGAACCCCGCTGTTCGCGTCCAGTTGCTTCACCGGATATGTATCTTTGTCGAAAAACGGCTGGCGGACCGAATCGATAGACATATCCACCACCGCACCCATACGGAAACCCAGAAGAATGCCTTTCTTTACCCATCCATTCACGCGCCATCCGCTGTTGCTTGCGGCGTCGGGTTCAGCGGCGCGCGCGGTGCCCGCGTTTAACGCAGTTTTGAATTCCCGAAAAAGCTCGAAGTGCTCTTCCGTGTAGATGGTAGGCTTCCGATCGAACAGAGCCTCGAGCTTATCTTGCAGCATTTTCACCACGGTCATTGATGAGGCCAACATTGATGAGGCCAACGTCGATGAGGCCAACGCTTGTCAAGACTTGTTCGATGCGCGCTTGGCTGGCCGGGAGAGGAGCCACCAACGGCAGCCGCCATACCGGCTGCAGCAGGCCCATCCGTGCCAGCGCATACTTCACAGGAATGGGATTCGATTCCACAAAGTTCACTTCCATCAGCGGCAGATATTTGCGCTGCAGCTCCCGGCCGGTCTTGAAATCGTCACGCATGCCGGCCTGCGTCAGCGCCGTCATCTCAGCCGGAATCAAATTCGATGCAACGGAAATCAGCCCGCGTCCGCCCAGCGCCAAAAGCGGCAGCGTGATCGCATCGTCGCCTGACAGTACATTAAAAGCGGACGGCACCTGCTGGATCACGGACGCCATCTGCGAAATATTTCCGGAGGCTTCCTTCACTCCAACAATGTTTTCGAGTTCGGCAAGCCGCTTCAGTGTGGCAGGTTCCACGTTCACGCCAGTTCGGCCTTGCACGCTGTAGATAACGATAGGCAGCTTCACCGCGGACGCTATGGCTTTGTAGTGCTGATAGAGGCCTTCCTGTGTCGGCCTGTTGTAATACGGCGTCACGGAGAGAATCCCGTTAGCGCCCATCTGCTGCACCTCTCTCGCGATCTCAATCACTTCGGCCGTATTGTAACCGCCTGCACCGGCAAGCACGGGAACCTTCCCCTTCGCCTCTTCCAGAGTGATCTCCACCACTCGCAGATGTTCCTTGTGCGAGAGGGTCGGACTTTCTCCCGTGGTCCCGCAAGGCACAAGGAAATTAATGCCTGCAGCGATCTGCCGTTGAACCAGAAAACGGAGCGCCGCTTCGTCCAGCGATAGATCCTTCTGAAATGGGGTAACCAGTGCCGTACCGCAACCTGTAAACATAAATCACCTATTTGAACAAAACCTCACTAAATTCGTGTACACCTTTCTTGCTCGCGATCCATTGGGCCGCTTTCAACGCCCCGCGAGCAAATCCTTCTCGGCTGCGGGCAGTGTGGCGCATTGTAATGGTGTCCGCGCCGGAATCGAAACCAATTTCATGAGTGCCGAGGTGTGCGCCTGCGCGGTTCGAGCTAACGTCGATGGGCCGGCCGTAGCCGGCCTTCTTCATTTCCTCCACCAGCTTCAGCAGCGTACCCGATGGGGCGTCCTTCTTCGTGTTGTGATGGATTTCCCACGCCCATGCGCCGTACTCCGGCTGATTGCTCAGCAGTTTTGCCGCTTCCGAAACCAAACGGAAGAACACATTCACGCCGACCGAGTAGTTCGGGCTCCAGACCAGACCGGTATTGTTTTTCGCAACCGCCGCCTTCACGCGATCCATCTGCTCCGTCCAACCCGTGGTGCCTACCACTACGTGGATGCCCAATGCCGAAAGACGTTCCACGTTTTCAACTGTGGCATCGGGGATTGAAAATTCGATCGCTACATCGATGCCCTTGAAGTTCTCGCGAGTGATGCCGGAAAAGCCGGCATTGTTGAATTCATCCAACTTCAGCGCGGCTTCGCAACCGTACTCTGGCGCCAGTTGCTCAATCAGCTTGCCCATCTTCCCGTACCCAACCAGTGCGATTTTCATATCAGTCAAACACCGCCGGATCGAGTTGGGTGAAGAATGCCGCGTGAAGCTGCTCCACCGCTGGCTTGAGGTCATCCTGAGCCACAACCATACTCAAATTCAGAAGCGAAGCCCCTTGCGAGATCATCCTGATATTGATCTTCTCAAGAGCGTGAAATGCGCGGCTCGCCAAGCCCGGAGTGAATCGGATATTATCTCCCACCAGGCACATGATGGCTTGATTTTCTTCCACCGACACCTCTGAGAACTGCTCAAGTTCCTTGCGTATCCCGGCGAGCTTCGACGAATTGTCGATAGTGAGGGAAACACTCACCTCTGAAGTGGCCACCATATCCACCGGAGTTTCATACCGGTCAAAGACTTCAAAAATACGCCGCAGGAACCCATGCGCCATCAGCATCCGCGTGGAATGGATATTCACCAGCGTGATGTTCCTCTTGCACGCAATCGACTTCGCCGGATTGGTACAGGGCACGGCATCCGCGACGATGCGCGTGCCTTCCACTTCAGGCCGGCGGGAGTTCAGAATCAGCACCGGAATGTTCTTTTCAACCGCGGGCATCACTGTGGCTGGATGCAACACCTTTGCGCCGAAGTAAGCCAGTTCCGCGGCTTCTGCGAACGAGATCACCTTCACCCGATGGCCCCCGGGATAAATCGACGGATCGGCCGTGAGCATGCCATCCACGTCCGTCCAGATCTGAATCTCTTCGGCTCCAACGCCCGCGCCAATGATAGATGCTGAGAAATCGGAACCCCCGCGTCCCAGCGTGGTGGTCACGCCCTCCACCGTGGAGCCGATGAAGCCGCCCATCACCACGACGTGCATCTCCGCGTGCGCGGGGATTGTGGCCGCCAGACGCGCGTACGATTCCGCCAGAAGAGGCGCGGCCTGCGTGTGCCGCTGATCGGTCACAATCGCGTCACGCGAATCCACGTTGATGGCCGGGATGCCCATGTTCTGAAGCGCAAGCGTCAGAATGGCGCTGGACAGACGCTCGCCGTAGCTTGCAATCGCGTCGGTGGATCTGGGCGTCAACTCACGCATCATCGACAGGCCCTTGATCAACTCTTCCAAATCCTCGAACAGCGGGTTAATTAGGGCATCCATCTCCGCCCATTGGTCAGCGGGAACAAGCGGCCGAGCTTCGCTCAAATGATATTGATGCAACTCGCAGAGCAGCTTCAGTGCTTGCTGGCGATCGCCCGACACGGCCTCGCCTGCAATGGCCAGCAGCTTGTTTGTCGTTTTGCCCATGGCCGAGACCACCACCACCGGCCTGCGGACAAGCCGCTGACTGATAATCGCCGCCACTCGGCGGATCGCTGCGGCGGACTCCAGTGAGGAGCCGCCGAATTTCATGACGATCATTACTCCAGCAACCCTTCCGAGTGCATCAACTCCGCATTCAGAACGGCGGCCCCAGCCGCGCCGCGAATCGTGTTGTGTCCACAGGCAAGAAACTTGTAATCGAACACGGGGCATTCCCGCAGACGGCCCACGAACACCGCCATTCCGTTCTCCCGTTCCGCATCGCGGCGCGGTTGCGGGCGATCCTCCTGCTCCATGTAGATGAGCGGATGTTTTGGAGCACTGGGCAGATTGCGTTCCTGCGGCACGCTGCCAAAGCTTTCAATCGCCTCGCGCAATTGCGCAACCGCCGGCTTGTTCCGCAGTTCCACGGAGATTGCCGCCAGATGGCCATCCACCACCGGAACGCGATTGCAATGGGCGCTGACCTTGGCGGCTAACGGCTCCACTGCATCGCCGCGAAACTCGCCCAGAATTTTCTGCGTCTCCTGCTGCATCTTTTCTTCTTCGCCGCCAATGTACGGAATCACGTTGGCGTTGATATCCATGGACGCCACGCCAGGATAGCCCGCGCCCGAAATGGCCTGCATGGTGGTGACGATCAGCCGTTCGATTCCGAACTGTTTCAACGGACCGAGCGCCATGGTCAACACAATGGTGGAACAGTTTGGATTTGTGACGATCTGCCCGGACCAGCCGCGCTCCTTGCGTTGCCGTGGGATCAGTTTCAGATGATCGGCATTCACTTCCGGCACCAGCAGCGGCACGTCCGCATCCATACGGTGGTTGCGCGAATTTGAAACCACTACATGGCCCGCACATGCAAACGCGCGCTCAATCTCAGTCGCGACGGCAGCATCCGTGGCGGAAAACACAAGCTTCGGCGCATCGCCTGGCTTGCATTCGCGCACGCCGAGCCCCGCTATGCCCGCAGGCATGCCGCCGTCCAAACGCCAACTGGTGGCATCGGAATACTTCTTGCCTGCCGACCGGTCACTCGCGCCCACCCATGTGAGATTGAACCACGGGTGATTTTGCAGAAACTTCACAAAATGCTGGCCCACCATGCCGGTGGCGCCCAGAACTCCCACTTCTATCTTCTTTTCCATTTTCGTTATCAAGCGGTCTGTAGCTGCCGCACCATTTTCTTGTAGATCTGAACGGCATCCAGAATCTCGAGCTTCGGGATTCGCTCTTCGCTTGTATGCGCGACGTGAATGGTTCCAGGGCCCAACAAATAGGGCTGCCCCCAGGCGCCGCCAAATGCCGGAATGTCCGTTGTGTATGACATGATGGCCGTCTCGTACCCTTCCAATGCGCCCAGCCGCAGAGCCGGAATGCAGAGAATTTCTTTTGCTTCAGCCAAGCCTTCCACGGCTTTCAGAACCGCCGCGCGCGTGGTCTCGCCGTCTTCTACCAGGCGGATGAAAAGTTCGGCGCACGCCGCGTCTGGAATCACATTCGGCGCACGGCCTCCGGTGATGGTGCCAATATTCAGCGTGCTCTGCCCCAGTATCGGGTCGTTAGGAAGCGAGATGCCCCGAACCTTGGCCAGCCCATCCAGCAGCTTCTCAATCGCCGACTCGCCCAACTCGGGATAGGCGGAATGAGCCATACGCCCGCTTGCAATAATCTCGTATCGAAGCGCGCCTTTGGACCCCAAGGCCAGCCGGTTTCCCGTGGGCTCCCCATTGATCAGAAACCGCGAGCCGCGCGGAGACTTCGCCGCGGTATACGCGCCCACGCTGTTGCGTTCTTCGCCCACCACGAACAGCAGCGCAAAATCGAGCCCGCCTTCGGCCAGAAGTTCGCGAACCGCCCAGATCATCGACGCGATAATGCCTTTGGTGTCGCAAGCTCCGCGGCCCCAAATGAAATCGTCGTCTTCCCGTGAAGCGAAGAATGGAGGCACCGTGTCAATGTGAGTGGAAAGCGTAACCACCGGGTTGCCCCAGTGCGCAAACACGTTGAACCGGTTCCCGCTAACCGGCATTCTCTCGATGTTTCCGCCATGGCTCTCCGCCAATGCAGAAAGGTGATCGAAGAGATAATCGCCCACGCGTTCCTCATTTTCCGTGATGGATTCAATATCGACCAGAGCGCGTGTAAGTTCGAAAACGTTCATAAGCACCAGCGTAAAACCGTATGAAGAGGGAACGGAGGCAGGGAGGAAAAAGGCGGACAAAGGCCGCTGTACCCGATAGCGCTCCATCCGATCCCCAATTGGATCCGGATGACAGTGGGCAGGTGTTGACCTCGGCCCCCCAACCCAAACTGGAGCAGCTTCCAGCTTCGGTTTCGGCGGAATTTAAGACCGGTCCCTTTTACCAGATACCCGGAGCTACCCGGAACACGCATCTAGCGACTAATGACCGCCGCGCCTCTACCAAGAAAGTACTAGGATAGCGAACCGTGGTGAGAACCGTCAAATTCCGCCGTGCTGAGTTGCATAGCTTGACTCCAGCCCCCCCGATTAGAGACTGTATCTGCATGGCTGTTCCTTTTTTATCAAGCACCCGCTGGCGGCCGATTGTGGCTTGCCTGGCCATGACCGGCGCCCTTGTGGCGGCGGAGTCAAAGTCATCCGCCGAAAAGAATGTGGCCGGAAACTACAATATCCCGCTGTGGGAGGAGGGCAAGGTGCCGCTTGCAACTGGCGCCGGGCCGCTGGACAACCCGTTCCTCACTGTCTTTCTTCCTCAAGAAGGTAAGCGGAATGGCGGTTCCGTGGTGATCGCGCCGGGTGGCTCTAACATCATGCTGATGTACGGCGGCGAAGGAATGGACATCGCCGAGCGCTACAACGAGTGGGGTGTTGCGGCGTTCGTGCTAACGTACCGGCTTTCGCCGCACTATGGCGAGAACGCCCGCGTGATGGACGGCAAGAGAGCCATTCAACTGGTCCGGTCCCGCGCGAGTGAATGGAAGCTGGACAGCAATCGAGTGGGCTACATCGGCTTTTCGGCTGGCTCGAACATGGGGCGCTCTGTGGTTGCCGCCTCCGGTCCCGGCGATCCGAATGCGGCCGATCCAGTGGACCGGTTGAGCTCCCGGCCGGACTATTTGGGGCTGGTGTATGGTGCGGGGCGGCCCACGCCGGGGGAATCGCTGAAAGCCTTTCCACCCACGTTTTTGTTGTCGGCGGCTGCCGATACAGGAAACGCAATCGGTTCCGCGCAGTTATTCATGGACCTGACACGGGCCGGAGCGACGGCTGAAATACACGTTTATCAGAAAGGCCGGCACGGGTTCGGCAGCGGTTTCGCGAGCGGAACATTCTCCGACTGGATGCCACGGCTGGAGCATTTCCTAAAGCAGGGCGGATTTATTCCGGGGGGCAAGTAAGCCATGCGCTATTCGATATTATTCAGTGCGGTTCCGGTGCTGCTGTGTCTTGTTGGACATTTGAACGCCGCTTCGGCCGGTACACATCCGGCGGTGAACGACGGCCATGGCGATTATGTTTATGTTCCCGCTGGGCCGTTCCGCATGGGGGATAATTTCGGCGATGGCGAATCGCGGGAGCGTCCGGTACACACGGTGGACGTGGACGCGTTCTACATTGCCAAATACGAAATGACCAATGGGGAATGGAAGAAATTCCGCGATGACCCCGGTTATGACGATCCGAAATTCTGGCCGGGCGGAAGAGTGGTTCCGAAGGACCAAGTGCCGTATTGGACCAATGCCCAAAATCACGGGGGCGCAACGCCCGGCGGCGACGATTATCCATTGCTGGGGGTGAATTGGGACTCGGCGGTTGCCTATTGCAATTGGCTTAGCGCCAAGACCGGAAAGAAGTACCGGCTGCCAACCGAGGCGGAATGGGAGAAAGCGGCCAGGGGGACGGACCAGCGGCGGTTTCCCTGGGGCAACAACATTGACCGGTCATACGCGAATTACACGGGCGCCAGCAAGTTCGATACAGCGTTTCCGGTGGGATTCTACGACGGCAGCAAGCGTGGCGAATTACAAACGCACGCGAATGAATCGCCGTATGGAGCCTTTGACATGGCGGGCAATGTAATGGAGTGGTGCCAGGACTGGTACAGCCGGAATTACTACTCGGTGTCGCCGCGTAAGAATCCGAAAGGTCCGGAAACGGGCGCTTACCGCGTGCTGCGTGGAGGCACATTCTTTATGGACCCGCTGGATCTGCGGACATACGCGCGGTCGGCGGCGTGGCCTTCCTTTCAGGCTTACCGTATGGTGGGATTCCGGGCGGTACGGGAGCCGTAAAGTTCTACAGTTTCAACTCCCAGCCCTTGCGGAAGGCCGGCTTCACGTAATTGTTTGCCTGGGCGCTGTTGGTGAAGCGGAGATTTTTGCTGTCCCATAGCAGTTTACCGGGCACGCGGAAAGCGATGACGCCGAGGAGCATCCACTCGGCGAAGGCTCCGGAGATGCTGAAGTTCGAGCAGGCGGGCTCGCCGCCTTTGCAGGCGCGAACCCAGTCCTGCATATGCCCTGGAGAGCGAGTCAACAACTGTGGCGGTAGTACGTAATCTTTCCATCTCTCCGCAGGCAGCAGGTGGACGCCCTCCCCGCGGGAGACGGTGGCCATCATGCCTTTGGAGCCAACGAAAACCGCTCCGTTGCCGCTGAGAACTCCGGGCTGGGGAGGGGTGTAATTAGGGGGGCCGAAGACGGGGACGCCCGGGCCTCCGGCTCCTTGGCGGGGTCCGGTTCTTGCAGCGCCGGGTCTGCGGCCAGGGGGTCCACCGGGGCGGCCCGTGGGGCGGCCCTTGTCCGCCAGATTATCGCTCGACGGCAGAATCGTTTCGTTTTCCATGCCGGGCACACGATAAGCTTCGGGATCGCCAGGACGCGCGGAATCGTGCCAGTAGACCGCAACTGGAGGCATGCTGCCACGGGTGGGAAATTCAAACCGGATAACGGCTCTGGTGGGAAAGGTCAATTTGCTTCTGTCCACGTCAGTGAGGAGTTCCACGCTGGTGGGAGCGCCCAATTGCAGAGCAAGGTTCACCGGCCCCATGGTGTGGATGCCCCAGTTGCCAATTTGGCCGGTGCCGAAATCGAAAAAGCCTCGCCAGTTGTACGGCGTGTAATCGGCGCTGTAAGGACGCATAGCGGCGCCGCCCAGCCAGAGATCATAATCCAACGTATTCGGGACGGCGGATTCCGGTGGAGCTTCCTGAAGACCTGTGGGATGAGTGCCGGGGGATGCGGAGACATGCACCTCGGTAACATCGCCGATCGCGCCGGACCACACCATTTCCGCTGCAACGCGGATGCTTTCATGAGAGTATCCCTGGTTTCCCATCTGGGTGGTGGCCTTGTATTTGACCGCTGCGTCGGCAAGCAGGCGAGCCTCCCACGGAGTTCTGGTGAGCGGCTTTTCGACGTAGACGTGCTTTCCGTGCTGCATGCAGGCTAGGGCCACGGTGGCGTGCATGTGGTCGGGGATGCCGATGGTGCAGGCGTCGATGTTCTTCCTCTCCTTCTCCAGCATGACGCGGAAATCTTTATACTTGGGCGCCTTGCCATAGCGTTGGAAGTTCTGTGCGGCCCGGGCTTCATCAAGGTCGCAGAGAGCAACAATGTTTTCGGTGCGTGCGGCGTCGTTGAGGTCCACTCCACCCTGGCCGCCGCATCCAATAGCGGCGACGTTCAGCTTGTCGTAAAACGGTTTATAGCCCAGGGCCCGGAGGGACGGGACGGAACCGAAGCCGCCAGTTGGAACAGCCCCGGCCAGAAGCGTGCCAAAAAAGAAGTGACGGCGCGAAACACCATTGTAGGTCATGGTGGAACGATTCTATCGTAATTGCCGGCGGGCCAGGCGCTACATTAGGAGGACAGCGGTTCTCAATTGGCACGCGGGGCAACACGTTAGCGCATGGTAAAATATGCAAAGAAAAAGTGACCGGTCTTCAGCTTTACATCGCGATAGGCCTTCCGGTAATCGCCGTGCTCGCGAGCTTGACCGTGAGCTTGGCTCAGATACCCGGTATCCGCGAGGACATCCGCAGCCTTCGCGGGGATATGCGCGAGATCCGTTCGGATATCAAGCTGCTGACCGGCAAGGTGTACGAGTTGATGGAGAGGCACTAGCGCCATGCCACGCGACCGGCGATGGGTGGGGACGTACTAGCGGATGGTAAAATGGACCGAGAAGTAAAGTGACCGATCTTCAACTTTACATCGCAATAGGCCTTCCAGTAATCGCCGTGCTCGCAAGCTTGACCGTGAGCTTGGCTCAGATATCCGGTATCCGCGAGGAGGTCCGTAGCATCCGCGAGGACATCCGCAGCCTTCGCGAGGATATGCGCGAGATCCGTTCCGATATCAAGCTGCTGACCGGCAAGGTGTACGAGTTGATGGAGAGGCATTAGCGCCGCGCGTCTGCTCCGATCAGCTTAAAAAACGCCAATTTGCCAAATAATCCTTTATCACTGTTTGAGCCTTGTAGTATTTTGCAAACGTGCTTACATTAAGTTAACCCTTTGGGTGATGCTAATACCCATCAGGGAGAAAATGAGAGGCGCACGAATACTAATCGTGGACCCTGACCTTGCTACAGCCAGCGGCGTTCAAGCCGGCTTAAGCATCCGGGGGTACACGATAGCCGGCGCGCTCGACTCATTGGAAACAGCCTTCCAGCAGATCCCGGCTCTCAACCCCGACATCGTTCTGATGAACACGGCTTTTGAGCGTGAGATGGACGGCATTGAGGCTGGTCAAAAAATAACAGAGCGGTTCAGGATACCTGTCCTTTATCTATGCACCGATGAGCCTGACGGCGCAATAGAGCGTGCCGCCGTAACCGGTGCATTCGGTTTGATCGGAAAACCCGTCAACGTCACCCAGTTGCACGCTGCCATTCAATTGGTTCTGCAAGGCCACCCAAACGAACTCTTATGGAGTGTTGCCGACCGCGTCACCGGGTATGCAATCTTTTCACTGGATGAGCAGGGGAACATCGGCAGGTGTAGTGACAGTTCGGAACGGATGACCGGCTATGAGCGGAATGAACTTCTAGGTCAGTCCTTTGCCATTCTGTTTACACAACACGATCGATTGACCGGCGTGCCGGAACACGAGCTGCGCCGGGCCGCCGAGGAAGGGCAGTCCGATGACGACCGCTGGCTGGTGCGCAAGACCGGGGAGCGATACTGGGCCGAAGGTATCCTGACGCCGGTGAAAAATGAAAGCGGTATTGCCACTGCATTTATAAAAGTGGTGCGGGATGCAACCTATCAAAAGCACGCTATGGACCGTCTACAGGACCGCCTGACTGGGTTTCACATGGCCCTACAAGCGGCGGGCATTGGCACATGGCGCTACGATGTGGCCAGCCGGACCTTCACATTAAATCCAAGCATGGCCTCGCTCTGCGGTTTTCCTGAAGAGAAGAAGATGCTCCCGGCGGAGAATTTGTACGCTCTTGGTCATCGGGACGACTTGTCTTCCATGCGGAAAGCACTGCAGGGCGTGCTTGCGCGGGCAAGCATTGAATGCCGACTTCCGGTTCGTGTGGCCCGATCTCTCAGAGCACTGGTTGGAAATCCACGGCAAAACGTATCGCGATCCGATCGGCAACGTCGCGTTCGTCACCGGTACAGCGATGGATGTCGAGCGGCGCAGACATGGCGAAGATGTACTCGTGAATCAAAAGCAGTACCTGGAAGGAGAAGTTCATGTCACCAGGCAGGCTTTAGAAAGCACCAAGGAGCAACTGCAAGCACTCAACGCAAGTCTCTTCACCGCGCAGGAAGAGGAGCGCCGCCGGGTCGCGCGGGAACTTCACGACGACCTGAGCCAAAGGCTGGCTATCCTGGAAATGGATGCGGAGCAGCTAAGGCAGCAGTTAGCCCATGCTCCCGAGATTCAATCGACTCTGCGGCGCGTGTGTGATCAGGCTGCATCGCTCTCAGAAGACTTACACCGGATCGCGCACCAGTTGCACCCTTCCATGCTGGACGATTTCGGCCTGCCGATTGCATTGAGAACTCTCGTGGAAGAAATGGGCGCCAGGGAAGGCCGGCCGGTTCGATTTGCCAGCCGCAATCTGCCGTCCGCAATTCCGCCAGTGATCGCGGTTGGCCTGTACCGTGTCTCCCAAGAAGCGCTTCGAAATATTTCAAAGTACGCAGGGAAAGCCCGTGTCCATATTTACCTGATCGCCAGCCGTCAAGCGCTGGGACTGAGCATTCGCGATTACGGCGCGGGGTTCAACATAGCGGAGGCGCAACAACGGCATGGTTTAGGCCTGATCAGCATGGAGGAACGAATCCGGCTTTTGGGAGGGTCACTCAGGATTGAGTCCGGGCCTGGCCGAGGTACGCGATTGAGCATTCGCGTACCATTGCCTCCGCTCATGGACTAATTCAAGACTCATCTGGCGCCCCCAGCCATCGCCCAAACTGAATCAGTTCTTCGATGGAGCTGAGGCCAGTTTCAAATGCATTCCGCCAACCAGCGGACGCCGCTCGCCGGACGTTCTTTTCGCATTGGAAGCGCGAGTCAACAACTGCAGGGCGGCGCGTTCTCTTTTGCTGAGTGAGACCAGGGCCAGCTGTGCCAGATCTCGTGTTACGTAGGAACGGCCACTCAAGAGTTGCCGAATGGCCGGCGCCAACTCGATCCCTGCGGTGCGCTTGCGGACATATCCGGCCGCGCCCACGCGAAAAGCCTCTCTCAGATAGTGCAGGTCGCCATGCACGCTGATAAACAGGATCGGCAAACCGGGCATCTCTTTTCGAAGCCACCGGGCCACTTCATAGCCGTTTACCACAGGCATGGAAATATCCAACAGCAATACGTCGGGATGCAGTTTCTGAGTTGCCAGGATGGCGTCCCGGCCGTCCATGGCATGTCCGATTACCGAAAACTCAGGTTCCAACAAATCTCGAAATCTTTTAGCGATCTCGGTGTTATCCTCGGCCAGTAACACTCGGCCAGATGGCGCCTCGCGTTCAGATAGGTCGGGCATCGCGTTGAGGGATGTATCCCGGTTGAATGACACGCGCGGTGCTTGTTCCGTCAATACGTGCGGTTCCGCTCCTAACAGCGGCTTGTATTGAGACGCTGTGGAAGTGAATAACATTCCACTCGAGTTGCGGTGAGCGACGTGGAAGCGGCCATTCGATTCGTCAAACTCCGCGAGTAGAAATTTCGCGGACCGGCTATCCAAACTGAGGTCCATTAAACTTATACGTTTTGCGGCGGAAATCGGATTGCCCGTCAACCGCGGCAAGAAACGTGGAATAATAATACGGCTCAACGGCAACCGATAACCATGTGGCAACAAACCTACACCCCAATCATGCAAAGCGTCGCAATGTCTTCGCTTGTGGCTGCGCTTCCCGTATTCACGCTTCTGCTTCTACTTGGAGTTTTGCGCAAGCCGGCGTGGATCGCGGCCTTGGCTGGGCTCGCCGCCGCAATGGCCGTCTCAGTAGGTGCATACGGAATGCCGGCGGCCTTGATGTTCAGCGCGATTGGCTACGGCGCATCCTTCGGACTTTTCCCCATTTCATGGGTGGTCTTTTGGGCCGTGGTCCTCTATCGAATCACTGTAGTCACCGGAAAGTTTGAGATCATCAAGGACTCGGTGGGAAGTCTCACGCCGGACCGCCGCCTGCAAGCACTGCTGATCGCATTTGCATTCGGAGCCTTTGTGGAAGGAGCGGCCGGCTTTGGAACTCCGGTGGCGGTGGCAGCCGCCATGCTAACCGGCTTGGGCTTTTCTCCGTTTTACGCGGCTGGCATCTGCTTGCTTGCCAACACCGCGCCCGTCGCCTTCGGGTCCATAGGCATTCCAGTGGTCACACTAGCCGGCATTACCGGTCTGCCGCTATCCAGCTTGAGCGCCAACGTCGGCCGCATCTGTGCGCCGGTCTCGCTGTTCATCCCCAGCTATCTGGTGCTGGTGATGGGCGGCGTCCGGGGCTTAATGGGTGTGGCGCCCGCCGCCATTCTATGCGGAGCCACCTTCGCGGGCGTGCAGTTTTATGTCTCGAGTTTCCTTGCCCCCCAATTGACCGATCTGCTCGCGTCGCTGGCGGCGATCGGATCGCTGGTGATTCTGCTGAAGTTGTGGAAACCGAAAGATAAGTTCTTTCTGGAAGGCGATACGAATACAGCTGTCCTTCGCACCCACAGCACGTCCGATACCCTGATTGCCTGGATGCCGTACGTCTTGTTGGTTGTGTTCGTGCTCCTCTGGAGTATGGATTCGGTCAAGGCCTTCCTCGGCCACGCCACATTTCAATTTCCATGGCCGGGTCTGCACAATCAAATTGAACGCATTGCCCCGGTGGTCGCCAAACCGTCACCGTACGCAGCCCCTTACAAGTTGGACTTGCTCTCTGCCTCGGGAACGGCCTGCATGATCGCGGCCTTTCTGTCGGCTTTATTTCTCAGAATGCCGTTCTCCGAACTGTTCGACACCATCGGAGCCACGGCCCGCCAGTTGGCGTTTTCAATTTTCACAATTGCCACGGTTCTCGGCCTCGCATTCCTGATGAACTACTCGGGCGCCACCGCGACGCTGGGTCTCGCGTTCGCCGCAACCGGTGTCTTGTTTCCGTTTTTCAGCGCTCTCCTCGGCTGGGTGGGGGTCTTCCTCACCGGCAGCGACACGTCGGCGAATGCACTGTTCGGAAATCTCCAGGTGGTCACGGCACGCACGTTGCATCTGAACCCCGTCCTGATGGCCGCGTCGAATTCCGCCGGCGGCGTGATGGGGAAAATGATTAGCCTGTCGAGCATTGCGGTCGCGGCAGCCGCCACTGGCATGGCTCGTAGCGATGAAGCGAAACTCTTCCGCTTCACTCTAAAGCACAGCATCTTTCTCGCTGTCGTGCTCGGATTCCTGGTAACGTTTTACGCTTATGTTGCGCCGGATTGGGTGCGCTAAACGCCTCGCCGATGTTCGACACTCCACCTTAGAATCTGACCCGCAACGCAAGTTGCAACCGGCGCGGCGGACGTGCCGCGGTCGGTGTGTTGAAAGCCGTGTTGTACATCGTCCCAGTCGGGTCGAAGCGCAATGCCGTATCCACAGCCGAAAATTGCGTATGGTTGAACGCGTTGTACGCCTCAATGCGAAGCTGACCAGTGACCCGCTCGCTGAACCGTAAACTGCGATAAACCGAGAGATCCCAGTTTTCGGTCCCTGGGCCCGTGATGGTGTTTTTGCCAAGATTGCCGATCTGTGGATCGGTGCTCGCCGACTTCCACGGCACATTGCTCTGCCCGGCCGGCTCTGGCGGTGGGCCGAACCGTTGCGGCAACGGAGCCGTTGGGTCGATCACCTGCACCCGTGGACTTTCAGAGGCCGAACCCGATGCCGTGGTCACGCCGTTCAGATAGTTGAGGCTCGGGGTGTACGGGCCGCCCGTGTTGTACCGGATCACGCCCGCCAATTCCCAGCCATCCAGCACCAGGCGAGCCGGCCGGAATGACATGTTCTTGCCCGGTTTCGGCATCATCCAGTAGAAATTGGCGTTGAAAACCTGGCGCCGGTCAAAGGCCGCCGGACCGTAGTTGCGTGATCGCGGAGACACAAACGCATCCACTTGATTGCTGTACGAATCCGATGCGTCCAGCGCCTTGCTGAACGTATAAGACATATTCAAGCTGAAACCGTGGCTCATCCGGTGCTGGAAGCTGGTCTGCAAGGAATGATAGTTTGAAGAGTTCGCAAACTCATAAAGCAATACATCGCCCAGTCCCTGATAAGGACGCAGGAAGTTGGCCGGCAGCGCGTTGGCCGCCGTCGTCGTGTCCCGATTTTGCGGGTTGATGTTGAGGAACTGCGCGCCCAGAGGCACCGGATTAATGTTGCGTTGCCAAAGCTGATGCCGCCCCAATGCTCCGGCGTAACCCACCTCAAACACATTCGTCCGGCCTACCTGGTGCTGGATATTCAGGTTGAAGTTATAGACCGATTGCTGATGCCCCTGCGTAGCAAGGGAGCTGACACTGCCTGACGGCGCAAGCAGTCCCGCCCCGGCGGTAGCCGTGATGTCGGCGAAGGTTCCGTAGTATTGCGTAGGCGAAAATACAGACGGCGGATTGCTGATCTGGCCCATGACCGGATTGCCCTGAATGCGATCGAAGTACACGCCACCGCCACCGCGAATCGACGTGGTCCTTGTTCCGAAGGGATCCCACGCAAACCCGAAACGTGGTGCAGCGTCGATGGGCCACACGCTATAGAGCCCATTGGGTACCCCGTTTTTTCCTCCTATAATGTCGCCGTTGGCCGGGTCGCCGTGCCCGGGCGCGAACGCGCCAATCAATCCCTGCGCGTATGTGGCGCCGGTCACCGGATCTTGCGCCATTCTTACTGCGTTCACGGTTGCAGGGCGCAGAAGCACCGGCGCGTTGGCCGCGTTGTACAACGCCGGCGAGAACGACGCCAGCGCGCCATTCTGATCGTATTGTGGTGGGTCGTGATAGAAACGAACTCCGTAATCGAGTGACAGATTGTGCCGCACCTTCCACGCGTCCTGGAAATAAAATTCCGTATTCGTGAAAAGGAAGTTGCCCACCGGCCGCGCCGTCGCTTCGCCGTAGGTGTCGTAATTGCCGAGCAGGGCGTTCGCATAGGCGTTATTTGAATCGAGCGGATTGTTCCCGTCCTGTCCGAAACTGATGCTGCCGCGAATCAGCGGGCTGGCGCTCTGGATCTTTTGCGTGTGCTCATAATAGATGCCGAACTTGTACGTGTGTGTCCCGGACACCTTGCTCACGTTGTCGATAAAACTATAAATCGTGTTCTGGTTGAAGTAGGGCGTTCCATCGTTCAAGGACGGATTCGCCGCGTTCGCAATCCCTCCGAACGTCATGTCTGGAATTAGGTTGAGCGGATTCAGCGAAGGGTTCCGCTGGGCGATCGAGATCCCAAGCTTCGTCCGGTCCAATAAAGAAGGATCGAGCGGGCTGAAGGTCAGCGTGTTCTGGCTGACGGCGACGGATGCCTCGTTGAAAAGCTTGCTCCCGATCATGTTGGTGGAGTGCAGCGTAGCCAGCCGGCCCGGCTGCTTGAACACAATCGGCGTGATCGGAAAATTTAACGGCCCGTCCACCCATACGCCATACAGCGTGTTCTGCTTATCCGCATTGTTGCTCACGCTGGCGTACAGTTGCCAGTTCTGCTTCGGCGAGTAGTCGATCCGCAATGTCTCCGTGCGGCGCGGATAAGCTGCCGCCGAAGAGGTGAAATAGTTGTACTGATAGAAATTGATTGGATTCGCATCCCTGTAATTTGGCAGCGGAAACAGCTTCAAAATTGATTGTCCAATCGGCGTCAGACGGGAGGGCGGAATCACGCGCCCTGGGAAGAGCGTCTTGCCGTTCAGCGGATCGTTTACCGTCACTGGCGTTCCATTCGTGTTATGCGATTGGGAGAAGTCTCCCTGGCGCTCCAGCTCCGTGGGCACCGTCACCAGCTTGGTGCCGTACTGCACAACCTGCTGCTGAAACTCCTGGTTGAAAAAGAAGAACAGCTTGTTCCTGCCGCGATTTACCTTGGGCAGCAAAATGGGGCCGCCAATCTGATAATTGCCGATATTGTAGCGGTACGGAGTGCGCGGACGCCCGGCCCGGTTGGTGAAAAAATCGTTGGCGTTAAGCGCCTCATTTCTCAAATACCAGGCGGCGGACCCGTGAAACTGCGTGCCGCCTCCTTTGGTAATGACGTTGATCGACGAAGGATTCCGCCCGTTTTCCGCCGAATAGGACGACATCAATACCTTAACTTCCGCCACCGAATCCATGGATGGCATACTATGTACGCTGCCGTTCGACCCGGTGTCAAGATTGGTCACGCCATCGACGGTCATGTTCTTGGAGTCGTTCCGCCCGCCCATGATGTAGATGTTGCCGATACTGGTCGGACCCGGCGCATCGCGCCCATCGCTGGTGTCCACCACGCCCGCCATCAGGCTCACGGCGTCGAAGATGTCGCGCCCGCGCAGCGCGATCTGATCGAGCTGCTCGCCGGTCAGCGTGCCGGAACGCTCACCGGACGCGAGATTCACGGAAACGGCGTCGGCCGAAACCGTCACCGCCTCGTTAATCTGGCCGACCTGTAGTTTGATCTCCGGCAGGGAATGCTGGTCGCCGGAATTGATTGCGATTCCAGTTTGGTGATAGGTCTTAAATCCCGGCGCTTCGACGGTCAACGTAAAGGTCGCCGGGGTCAGATCCGGATAATTGAAAAAGCCATCGTTATTGGTGGTGGACGTACGGATGAATCCGTTGCCCTCACCAGCCAGGATGATCTTGGCTTGTGGAATGACCGCACCGGCCGAGTCCACAACGGTTCCGGAAAGAGAAGACGATGTGTTTTGCGCCGGCAATACAGCCTTTAACAGCAGCGCGAGAAGGATGAGACGTTTCAAAGTTATACCCCCCGAGTTCGCCAATCCAGGTAAGTATATGGCAATCGTGGTCCATTTTCGTGCTGCGCCGTAACCTGCCCGCTCTCCACCAGTCTCCGCATAGGCGTGAACGTCTCCGGGTAAGTGCCAAAGTCCGTTACTGACGTGACGCCGCACAGCAGATAGCTCGCCAGGTTCTTCGGCCAATCAACATTCACGCCGCTCACGGTCGAATATGGCATGTGCGTATGTAAATCGAACAGCCCCGGCATTACCGTCTGCCCATCGGCCCGGACGACCTTCGCCCCTGCAGGTACCGGAACATCGGGACCTGCCGCAATAATGCGATCCCCGCTCATTACAGTGTACTTGCTTCGTTCCCAGGACCGAGGTAAAGTTATTCCCTGGAGGATTCATGGCATTCTGTCCAAGTTGCGGTGCTGGAGTGGAAGGTCGGTTCTGCGCCAAATGTGGAACCTCGGTTGGAGCGGAGGCAGCAGGGGCGGCTGCGGGACCATCCACAGGCGGTGCGAAGCAGTACGCTGCGCCAGCTACGGCTAGTGGATTGACGGACAACATGGCAGGCGCGCTCTGCTACATTGTTGGCCTGTTCACTGGAATACTTTTTCTTGTAATTGCTCCCTATAATCAGAACAAGTTTGTGCGGTTCCATGCATTCCAGTCCATTTTTTTCCATATTGCATGGGTTGGTCTGTGGATCGTGGAAACGGTCCTTGCGATCGTGATGCCATGGCAGCTCCACATACTTCTGACGTTGTTTATGCTTTTGATTTCGCTGGGCGGACTGGCGATCTGGATCTTCCTGATGTACAAGGCATATAACAACGAACGATTTAAGCTCCCGATTATTGGCGACCTGGCTGAAAAACAGGCGTAGCCGGAAGCAGGCCGCATACGTCTCATGGACTTGTTGCGCCTCTTACTCACATCTCTAATCGCCGCAGGCTTGGCGTGCGCCCAAGCCCCGCGGATTGGCATCATCGACTTTTACGGACTCCGTAAAGTTCCGGAATCCAAGGTTCGCAAGGCACTTGCCGTTGCGGAAGGCGGCGCACTCCCGTCGTCAAAGGGCGACGTGGAAATGCGGATCGAAGAGATTTCTAACGTGGTGGAGTCACGCCTCGAAGCGGCCTGCTGCGACGACGCTGGCAAGACCATTCTTTACGTCGGCATTGAGGAAAAGGGATCGCCCCATTTCAATTACCGCGAACCTCCCACCGAAAACATATCTCTCCCCGCTGAGATCATTCCTGTCTATGCGAAGTTCTTGCAAGCCGTGGCGATCGCCAGCCGCACTGGCAAAGTGGCGGAAGACCTCACCAATGGCCATTCCTTGATGTCCGACCCCGATGTCCGGGCCCTGCAAGAGCAGTTCATCGGCTTTGCCGCAAAGTACACTGAGGATCTCCGGAAGGTTCTCCGCAATGGAGTAAACGAAGAACAGCGGGCCATCGCTGCCTACGTTATCGGCTACGCCCCAAACAAAGCACGAGTGGTGAACGATCTGGAGTACGCGCTGCAAGACTCCGACGATACTGTGCGCAACAACGCCATGCGCAGCCTGGCCGCGTTCGCGGTGCTCCAACGCAAGAACCCATCCTCGGAAATCAAAATTTCGCCAACCTGGTTTATCGAGATGCTCAACTCCATTATTTGGAGCGATCGCAACAATGCCGCAGTCGCGCTGGTGACCCTGACAGACACCCGTGATGAGAAGATTCTGGCGCAGCTCCGCGAACGCGCGCTTCCAGCCCTTACGGAAATGGCGAGCTGGAAGCACCTGCCGCATGCTCTGCCGGCCTACATTCTGTTAGGCCGCGCTGGCGGGATGAAAGAAGAAGAGCTACAGAACGCCTGGAGCAAGGGCGAACGCGCCGCCGTAATTAAACGATTATCAACGCCTGCCAAGTGATTTTAGGTGAGCGATTAAAGCAGCCGGGTCGTCCGTGATGATCGCATCCACGTTATCTTCGATCAGCTTATCCCATTCCTTCGGAGCGTCCGCGGTCCACGGCACCACCTGCAAACCTGCTTTGTGAGATGCCGCCACTTGATCCTTTGTCACCAGCAAATATTGGGGTGAGACGATCTGCGCGCCGGCTTCCTCCGCGATCTGCACAAAACTCTTGGGCGCGCCGGCATAAAGTGCGGAAAGCCGAATTTCCGGCGCCAGTTTCTTCATCGCGTGCAAGGTCCGGAAGTCGAACGACTGCACAATCGACCGCGATTCCACGTGGTGCTTACGGAGCTGATCCAGTAACAGCCGCGCGAACTCTTCCGGCGGAGGCGTGTAGCGCGGCTTATCGCGGAAGATTTTCGTCTCGATGTTGAATTCCACCTTGAACGGCGCAGCCATGGTCAGCACTTCATCCAGCGTTGGAACCCGCGTCCCCGGCACTGGCGTCTGTTTTGGAAACGCAGGGTTCTTACGGCCCCCGCAATCGTAGCCGCGCAGTTCGGCCAGCGTCAGTTCGTGGATTACCGCATTCGGCTTTGGCCCGGTGCAGATGGCCGGAAGCAGCGTCGGGTCGTGTGAGATCACCAGGACATTGTCCTTGGTGACCGCGAGATCCATCTCCAGCGCATCCACGCCGGCTTTGATCGCGTACTCAAAGGCGGGTAGCGTATTCTCCGGCATGATGGCGCGCGCACCGCGGTGTCCATGCACCAAAATTCGTGGAGCGGCGCTAGTCAGGCTCATAGTTAAAAAAAAGATCAACCCTGGTCTTGCCATCATTCTTATTCAGGATATATTGGAAGCGATCACAATTGTATGAATCCCGTCACCCGTAGAGACTTTTCCAAAGTGGCTGGCCTTGCCACCGCGCTCAGCTACTCGCGAATCTTCGGCGCGAACGACCGCATCCGCATGGGTTACATTGGCCTCGGCAATCGAGGCGATCAGGTCCATGATGCCTTCCTGGAGCACGGCGACGCCCAGACCGTAGCCATCTGCGACCTGCGCGGCGATTACCTGGATCTGGCGGCGAAGAAGTCGCGCGGCACTCCCAGGCGCTACGCGGATTACAAGAAGCTGCTGGAAGACAAAGACGTGGACTCGGTGGTGATCGCGACTCCCGACCACTGGCACGCACTGATGTTCGTGGATGCCTGCGCCGCCGGCAAAGACGTCTACGTGGAAAAGCCTCTGAGCCTCACCGTAGCGGAAGGCCGCAAGATGGTGGAGACAGCCGACCGGACCAAGCGCGTCGTCCAGGTAGGCATCCAGCGCCGTTCGGCAAAATCTCTGCAGGAGGCTGCCGAGTTCGTACGCTCCGGAGGCATCGGGCATGTGACCGTGGCTAAGGGCTACCATTTACAAAACGAATGGCCGAACGGGATCGGCAATGCCCCCGATTCCGCGCCGCCAAATGAAAAGATTTGGGATCAATGGCTTGGTCCCGCGCCCAAGGTTCCCTATAACAAGAACCGGATGTTTTACGATTTCCGCTGGTTTTACAGCTACTCCGGCGGACAGGTGACCAACTTCGGCGTCCATTATATGGATATGCTGCGGTGGTGTCTTGGCAAGGACGCTCCGCGCGCGGTGACAGTGATGGGCGGCAAGTACGCTGTCAAGGACAATCGCGAGATCCCGGACACCCTGGAAGCCTTATGGGAATTCGACGGGCCTTCGCTCATGGTCTTCTCGCAATATAATGCGAACTCGGCCGGAGGCAATAGCCAGGGCTCTGAGATGGAACTGCGCGGAACCAAAGGGACCATGTACCTTCACTCGAATCGATGGGAAGTGGTTCCGGAAAAGGTTACCGAAGCAAATGTGCCCGCGCGCACACCGGTGGACCGCGTTACCGAGAAGGGCTACGGGGCATCGAAGAAGGCTGTGATCGAGCCCAAATCCGCCAGGGGGATCGCCGATACCGCCTTCCACACACGTAACTTTCTCGATTGCGTGAAGACGCGCGCCAAGTGCAACTGTGACGTGCTTACTGGTCATCAGTCCACTGCCGCCACGCTGATCGCGAACGTTGCGTATAAGACGAAGTCGTACCTCGAATGGGATTCAGCGGCCGAAAAGTTCACGAACAACGCGGCTGCTAATAAATACCTCAGCTATCAGTACCGGGCTCCGTACAAGTTGGGCTGAGCGGTTTTTATGGGGACTGAATAGTCTTGTAATATGGAAATCTGTGGATCGAAAAGACATGCTAAGGTCTCTCCCGAATCCGGCTCGCGGAGGCCAAGGCCCTGTTAAGCTTAGGTTTTCATGATGCCGCCTACTATAAGTGAATTTCCGGATAAGAAAAGGGCGGACACCAGCTACACCCATAATCTGCGGGATCTTGTCAGATTGACAAGTCTGGAAGGCGCCCGGCGCGAACGGGCCAAGAAAGATCCCGGCTTTGAAACCCAGTCTTGGTCAGAGCAGAGCCGGTACGGAAAACATGAGCCCAAGAGGGCAAAGACTCTCGTAAGAAGCAATTGGCAACAGCCGTCACGGAGTAATGGCGTGGATAAAGCTGTAGCGGCGAGCGCCGATCTGGATGTTGGCGCTGAAATTCTGAAGGTTCTCGACGAAGCCCAAGTGACGGTAAGCGCCGCGTTTTGGGCCTCCTTACCCGAGTACGAAGACTGGCGCCTTGCCCTGTCATCGCGTGAATTAGACTCGGCTGGGCCCAGAGAGGCGTATACGCTCATCAACAGGGCCCTCGCCAAATCCGGATGGCCGATCGAGAAGAAGCCGGCGATAGCGGTTCTCCCCAGGACCGATCCTTCCATTCGCGGGCTGCGCCGAATGTTTGGCAAGACCAGGAGTGTCGAGGGCATGCGCATTGGAGGACAGATGATCGGAGTTCGTTCATCGAGGACGTCTACGTTTATCGAATCTCTTAGCTCTTGGACAATCCGGTACAAACTATATGACCAGACGAACCTTTCTCGCAACCTCCGCAGCCGCGCCGTTGGCTCTTCAAGGCGCTGCCAAACGGCCGGTGCTCTGCATTTTCTCAAAGCATCTGCCCAAGCTGAACTATGACGAACTCGGCAAAACGTCGCATGACATCGGTTTCGATGGCGTCGATCTGACCGTCCGTCCCAAAGGGCACGTGCTTCCGGAACGCGCCGCGGAGGACATGCCGCGCGCCGTGGATGCTATTCGCGCGCGCAACGTCTCGGTTCCTATGATCACCACGGAACTGCTGTCCGCCTCCGGCGCCGCCGCACGTCCCACGCTCTCCACGGCGGCGCGCCTGAAGATTCCCTATTGGAAGATCGGCTACTTCAAATACAAATTGGACAGCATTGAAAAGACTCTGGCCGGAGTGAAAGAGGCAACAGCGGGTCTGGCCGCCCTCAGCAGGGAATACGGCGTGCAGGCCGGCTTCCACAACCATTCCGGCGAAACAGTGGGGTCTCCGGTTTGGGACATCCGCGGCATTATCGCGGACCTCGATCCCAAGGCGATCGGCTATTATTTCGATCCTGCGCACGCCACCATCGAAGGCGGGCTCGGCGGCTGGAAGATCTCGCAGAACCTGGTGCTGAAGCGCTTAAACATGGTCGCGATGAAAGACTTCTACTGGGCCAAGGGCCCCAACGGAAAATGGCAGCCAAAGTGGTGCCCCATGGGGGAAGGCATGGTGGACTGGCCCAAAGTCTTTGAGACGTTCGCCGCAGCCGGCTACACCGGCCCCATGTCGCTCCACGTCGAGTACAATCCTTCCGATGAGATCGCGGCGATCGCCAAAGATCTTGAGTTTGTGAAAAAGCAAATCGCGAAGGCTTACCCGGCCTGAGCTCTTTGTTCGCAATCGCAACAGTCGCTACAGCGGTTGCATTTGGCGCACCGGTGGTTGTCGCAAGCGTCTTTGGTGCAGTATATGCAGATACGAGACGATGGTTCGTCACAAATGCTGCAGGTGAGAGTTACGGCTTCGGTCACTTCGGCTCCGATTTCTTGATTCTTGATTTGTCAGCTGGCGGGTTCACTGGCAGCCGGGATAACATGCCGCGGCATCTCTGCGCTTCCTGGTCGATTACTTGAAATTCCTGCTCACGCACAGCCGCGAGGTCGGCAATATGCGTGCGAAGTTTCTCTTTGTTGTTGGAGTTCGCCACCATTGCGTCGTTGATCAGATTCGCCAGATCGGGGCTTTGATATTTGCGAAGTCCCTCTCCCAGCGAATTCACCAACACTTCCACGGATTGCATGCGGAAATACGCATCCAGCGCGCTAGTAAGCCGCTCCGGCTCCCTCGCAAATTTTTCAGTGGATGCTATCAAATACTGCATCCCCGCCTGCAGGGAGGCCATTTGCTTCACATATGCCGGCGGTGCGCCCTTTGCCACCCACTCTGTAGGCTTCACCTTATCCAGCATCGGCCGCAGCCGCTTTAGCTGCTCGGCCAGAGCGTTCATATCCTTTCGGACGTCCCATTCCGGACTGACGCCGGCATTCTGCGCCTGCGCCGTGAGAGTCGCGGAAAGAATGAGGATGGATACGAATGTCTTCAGCACGGCAGTCTCTACCGCTAGTGTACCCTCAGCGGCACCCCCTGCCGATTAAAGCCACTCGCTGAGCCGCGCCCGCAAGGCAGCGGATTTCGTAATTCGCGGACAGAACACTACTCCCGCGCGGAGCTAAACGCCTGGCGGTGGAGGAGGCGGTGGCGGTGGCAGCGGACCAGGATCTGGTGGCGGCTTGTTCCCGGTATCGCCGGGAACACCGCCGCCTCCGGAAGTCGGGATCTTGCCCCCCCCGCCACCCGGCACCTGCGGATTCCGGTAAATAATCTGATACCACGCGTCGGCAGCAGCATTGAGAACATGCTTAATAGCCTGCCCTTTATCAATAGCCTTATCGGCGATGGGTTGATTCTTGTAAACGCGAATGTACTCGCCAGGGCTGATCAGCTTACCGTTATTCACTGGAAGATATCGGTGTTGAACCGCCACCAAACCCTCTTCCACGGTAACCAGCGTCGTCTCTTCATCCTCAGCGACAACATCGAATATGGTTCCCCGGACCGAGATGACCGCGGTCGGCGAAGTCACCCGTTGATGGTTTGGCGCGCCTCCGCTGAGTTTTTGGATATGAACCTTGACGCGGCCAATCCAGAGGTCCAGCAGGTCCTTCCACTCGGACGGATTGTTGCGGAACGTCACCTTGGAATTCGGATACACCTCAAACGTGCTGCCGTCGGATACCTGCAAAACGGCGAAGCCGTCAGGGCCGGTGACGATCATCTGTTTGAGTTGTACGCTACTGCCCACCTGAAGAGCCCAGGGGTTCGAATCTTTTAAGATCGAAACCTGGCCGGTGAGGCTGATCACTGTCGCCGCGCTCTCCGGAGCATTCGGGGTGATGTTCTGCGCCAGGCACACTAACGGCACTACTGCAAAGAGCAGCAGACTCGCAGCGGAGTGCCGATTGAGAACCATCCCCGTTAGTTCCTTAGTCTAACGCAAATGAGACCTGCAAATGCATGGCCCTTGGGTACAGCCCGTCAAAAGCTGCTTAAACCAATGCGCTCTTTATTATGCCACTGAAAATGAGGGTAGAATGGACTCATCGCGTGCGTCATTCCGCCACATGTCGATGGGCTGCCTGCCTCAGCTTTGGACTTGCCCTGTTCAGTGTCGGCGCCTCGGCGCAAATCGGCGCGGACTGGCGGCGGCTGGGTTCGACGAGCATGGACCTTAGTCTGGCCTCTCCGGCTTCGGGCCCGGTGGAAAAGGTGTGGTTCGCCGAAGACGGTTCCCGCCTCTACGCCCGGACTTCGGCAAAGCGAACCTATGCGACTACCGATTTCGAGCACTGGCAAAGCACGAACGACCCGCCATTATCTGAGATTCTGCCTGAACCAGTGCAACCGTTACCCGAAAGAGGTGCAAAATCGAAAACCGCGGCGGCACTCGCCTCACGGATTTACGCCATCGGCCAACATGCGTATCGCTCGGATGATGGTGGATCTTCCTGGACGAACCTGACCGCTTTCAGAGATCGCTCCATCATTGGGGATGGGCTCGCCGATATCGCGGTGTCTCCAAAGGATCCGGATATCGTGGTGATTGCAGATGCCCAAGGCGTGTGGCGATCCATGGACGGCGGCCTGTCGTGGACCGGCCTGAACCAATCCCTGCCGAATCTTCCGGTGCGCCGGATTGCGCAACTGCCGGACGGTCATGGAGCGCTTCGGATCGTAGCGGATGGAACCGGCCCCCAACTGGAATGGCCGTCGGGGGAGAAAACAGGTTGGAAGCCGGTGAACGACGCTGCGATGCTGGAGGAAGCGGCGCGGAAAACATCGCTTTCTCAAATTTTCGGCAGCACCATCACTGCCCTGGCCACCGTTGGCGACTTCCTCTATGCGGGTACGGAAGACGGGAAGCTTCGGACCTCGGCTGACCGTGGCGCTACCTGGCAAACCTTCGATATCCCTGGCGGCGGCATGGCGGAGAGCATTTTTGTGGATAGCAAAGATCCGCAATTTGCGCTCGCAGCCATCGCCGGCAACCAGAAGATTCGGGTGGAACGCACGTTAAACACCGGGCGCCTGTGGGACGATCTGAGCGATAATCTGCCGGCCGGACCGGCGCACGGCATCACTGCGGACCGCCAATCCGGCGCTTTGTATGTGGCGACCGACCGCGGCGTTTATATGACCTATGGCGACACCCACGCGCTGGCCGCCTCCACCCCTTGGACGCTGGTGAAGGCGGGGCCGGGAAATACACCTGCAATGGACGTCCGCTTAGACAATAATGGAAACCAGCTCTACGCCGCCTTCGCCGGCGATGGTGTTTTCGCGGCAATGGCCCCCCATCGCCGGAAAGAACCAAGGCTCGTAAGCGCGGGGGACATGATGGTGAAACCCGCCGCCCCCGGCTCGCTCCTCAGCCTGGTTGGCAGAAGCATTCAGTCCGCACAGGTAGGCGGCCGGCTTGCGCCAATTTTGGCCGCCTCGGAAGAACAGTCCCAGATTCAAGTTCCGTTTGAAGTAACCGGCTCCATGCTGAACTTTTCGATGGATTCTGCTGCGGGGCGAATTACGCTTGGCCTTCCGTTGAAGAACGTTTCGCCATCTGTGTTTGTGGATCGCGACGGCAACCCACTGGTCCTGAACGCGGACAATGGCTTGCTACTTGACGCCTCCACTCCGGCAAAGTCCGGCTCGCGCCTGCAAATCTTTGCCACGGGGCTTGGTAAGGTAACTCCGGACTGGCCCACGGGCCTGCCGGCGCCGCTCGATAATCCGCCTCGCGTAGCCGCTCCAACCAAGATCTATCTGGACCGCCAGCCAATCGAAGTGACACGGGCAGCACTGGCTCCCGGTTACATCGGTTTATATCTGATCGAGATCCAATTACCCAGCATCGTGAATAGCGGTCCGGCTGAGTTGTACGTCGAAGTGGACGGGCAATCGAGCAATCGCGTCCGCGTCTATCTGGAGCCGTAATCGAATGGGTATCATTGCGGCCCTGCTCCTGACTTGCTTACAGGCCGAAAAGCTTGCTCCGTATTATCCGACGCCAATGACTGTGGTGGAGCGAATGCTCAAACTCGGCGAGCTAAAACCCGGCGAAAAGATGTTCGACCTGGGAAGCGGTGATGGGCGCATCGTGATCATGGCCGCGAAGAAATTCAAGGCCGACGCTACGGGTGTAGAATTTGACGGCGTGTTGCACCGCAAAAGCTCAAAAGAAATCAAGCGCCTAAAGCTGGACAAGAGCGCCCGTATTATATTCGGAGATATCTTCGAGCAGGACTATTCGCAGGCCGGCGTGGTCACGGTATATCTATTACCTGGTTCAAACGATAAGCTTCGTCCAATGCTAGAAAAACAACTAAGAAAAGGAACACGGATCGTCTCGCACGATTTTGAATTCTCCGATTGGAAACCTATGAAGACAGAACTGGTTGAAGATGATGGTCAAGGAAGAAGCCACACATTATTCCTGTATGTGCGGTAAAGTCACAGCATCGTGAGAAGGTAATATTTTGGCCGTTCAACCAGCCATGGTGCCATATTTGTGGCGCCGGCATCTTGGAGTACTGCGCGCGCTGCTGACTGTATCCTGCGTGTTGCTGTATTTGCTTTACCCGGTCCCCGCAGGTTTGGCAATTGCGTTCGTCGTAGGTATTTTCGCTCTTTACAGCATCTTCGTTCTGATTAGCGGCAATATTGAAAATCGCCTGTACCAGCTTCCCATTCTGGCCCTCGACGTCGTTTTTTTCTTCGTTTGCGCCCGGCAACCCACAAAAGAGGGGATGTGGCTGAGCACAGTCTGTTATTTCTACCTGCTCTGCATCGCATCGCTGATGTATGACTGGAAGGCTGTGGCGGGTATTGTCGCCGGCTCGGTCGCATTCTTCGCCATCGTGCGGCCGGTGCCCACGAAATTGCTCTGGCCCACAGTGTTGATGTCCGGCGTGTTCGTGGTTGTATTCACAATCCAGAAGGAAGCATTCCAGTTCCGTTTGTCAGCCGCCTTGCGAAGGTCCGTGTTGTCCCGCCTGGAGGCCGAGCGTGCGCGGGAATCCGAGCGGGAGCGCATCGCAGCCGATTTCCACGATGGCCCGCTGCAGAGCTTCATCAGCTTTCAGATGCGGCTGGAGATCATCCGCAAACTGATGGGCCGCGACCGCGATGCCGCCTTGGCTGAACTGCTACAACTGCAGGAACTGGGAAAATCGCAAACTTCCGAGCTGCGTTCGTTCGTCCGCAATATGCAACCGATTGAGGTGGACGACGCAGGGCTGCACGCCTCTGTCCGCGACGTTGTCAGCATTTTTGAACGCGACAGCGGCATATCGACCACGCTCCTCTGCGGCGATCTGCCCGATGTCAACGGAAGCGAATTCTCCATGGAAGTGCTGCAGATCGTCCGCGAGGCATTGAACAATGTGCGCAAGCATTCAAAAGCTTCGCGCGTGTCCCTCACGCTGGAGGCAACCGGCAACACCATCGAGATTTCGGTAGAAGACGATGGTAGCGGCTTCCCATTCAGCGGTTCATACAGTCTGGATGAGCTTGAACTGTTGCGGCTTGGGCCAAGAAGCATCAAACGGCGGATCAGAACCCTGGGTGGCGATTTGGTGCTGGTGTCGCGGCCAACGCAGGGTGCCGGGCTGAAGATCAGCATTCCTACATGAGATTCCGCACTCAGGTCCTGACGGCTGCTTCCGTTCTGTTGTTTAGTGGCTGTGGAAACTATGCCAGCTTCAGTCTCCCCCTGCTGCCGCAAACCGGCCAGAACGTGTCCTATCAATGGAACGTCTATCCGGACCCGGTGCTGCCGCGCGAAGCCGGCGCGTGGGATTCGACCGACGCTTTGAATCCTTCGGTAGTGGAAGCGAACGGCGCCTTCTACAACTTCTACTCCGGTTACGACGGAAAGGTCTGGAGCACCGGCCTCGCCACATCCAGCGATGGGCTCCATTGGTCTCGAAAGGCGAAGGTATTAGCGCCCGATCCTGCCACGTGGGAAGGCGGCTACATCGCGGCAAACGGCTCCGCTCTCCACACCAGCGCCGGGTTCCTCTACTGGTATCAGGCGAACCGTTCCCCTCGGATTGGGCTCGCGCGATCGAAGGACGGCGTCACATGGAAGAAACTTCCAAGTCCAGTGCTGGAGCTTGGACCGCGCGGAAGCTGGGACGAGCGCGCTACAGCCGACCCTTATGTGGTTCGCATCGGCAGCATGTATTACATGTATTATCTGGGCGAAGACCGTGCGCGCCGTCAACGGCTCGGCGTTGCCCGCTCACAGGACGGAGTCGCCTGGCAGAAATCGCGCGCCAATCCGATTTTGGAATTAGGCGGCCCGGGAACTTTCGACGAAGCCGGACTCGGCGAACCCGCCATGTGGCAGTCGGATGGTTCTTACTGGATGCTCTACACCGGGCGTGATCGCGTGGAGAACCGGCGCCTGGGTCTGGCACGCTCGCGGGATGGTGTCCATTGGTCTCGCGTTTCGGAATCGCCCGTGTTGTCTGGCATGGCGGCCTGGAACTCGAAGACCATCTGCGATCCCACGGTCCGTCTTGCGGACGGGGATATCCAGGTATGGTTCGGTGGCGGAGATGTCGCGCATCCAGTGGAGAACATACACGGCCAGATCGGGTATGCGATCCTGAAGCTTTCGGTTGCTGCTACGCTGCCTAGATGAGAGTTGGGATCACGTGCTATCCGACCTACGGTGGCAGTGGCATCGTCGCAACGGAACTCGGGCTGGAACTGGCCACCCGGGGCCACGACGTTCATTTCATCACCTACGCGAACCCCATCCGGCTCGATCCGGGCACTCCGCGAATCCATTATCACGAAGTAGAAGTTTCGAACTACCCGCTCTTCCAATATCCGCCCTACTCCCTGGCATTAGCCTCACGGATGGCCGAGGTCGCCGAGCGCTATCATCTGGACCTTTTGCACGTGCATTATGCGATCCCGCACTCTATTTCGGCGCTTTTGGCCCAGCAGATGGTGGCCGCCAGAAGAAAGCTTCCATTCGTGACCACCCTGCACGGCACCGACATAACACTGGTCGGAGCCGACCGTTCGTACTTCCCGATCACGAAGTTCTCTATCGAAAAATCCGACGGCATCACCGCCATCAGCGGTTACTTGGAGAAAAGGACAACCGAAGTTTTTGGCGTCGCGAACCCAATCCGTGTCATTCACAACTTTGTGAATTGCGACATGTACCGTCCAGCGGAAAAGCGCGGAGACGGTGAGAAGATTCTCCTCCACATCTCAAACTTCCGTCCCGTGAAACGCGTGCTGGACTGCATTCAGATTCTGCACAAGGTGCGGCAGAAAACGCCCGCGATTCTGTGGATGGCGGGCGATGGTCCGGAACGCGGGCCTGCGGAAATGTTGGCGCGGGATCTGGGCCTGGAAGAGTACGTGAATTTCCTGGGCAAGCAGGATCATGTGGAGCGCCTGATTCCGAAAGCCCACGTTCTGTTGTTGCCAAGCGAATTGGAGGCATTTGGCCTGGCAGCGCTCGAAGGCATGGCCTGCGGCGTCCCTCCGGTCGCCACAAATGCCGGGGGATTGCCAGAACTTGTGAAAAACGGCGTCGACGGCTACCTGGAAGCCGTAGGAGACACATCGGCGCAAGCCGAACGCGTCATTGAGCTATTGACCGGCGAGGCATTGCACGCAAAAGTGTCGGCGGCGGCACGGCAAACCGCATTGACACGTTTCTGCACCTCGCTGATCATCCCCCGGTACGAACGATATTATGAGGAAGTCTGCTCGCAAGCGGGTTGACTATTGCCATCGCATGACGCCGGTGGATTCTTCGTATTCGCCGGGGACGATCTCCGGGAACTGAAGCGACCACTCGCCACCCGCAAGTTGCTCAGAAACAGTGAGCTTCACGTTCTTACCCGTGCATTGGATCGTCGCCGCCAGCTTGCAAGCTCCGCCCGAACTGCGCGATGCATTATGCAAAACACCCCGCAAGGCTGCCGCAACGCTCGCTTCGTCGCCTCGCACCAGACAGGTCTGTCCATCAAAGGAGCTGTCCACCTGAATACCTGGCTCATCCGCCTCAGTGCTTACAAACAACAACATATCCAGCAGACTTACCGTTTGGGGAGTTTGTTCTATGTTCATACTTCAGCCTCGTTTTTACTCATCGGTCGCCCCACCCCCAATGTGAGGACAATTTTCAGGATCTCCGCTATTTTTAGGAGTTGAACCTAGTACCTTTATGGCTTCGGTAACGGGCTCACATACTTCCCGGCATAAAGACGGCCACCTTTTTACTCGCCGGATCTGGCGTGTAGAACACCCGGCCCCAGCTAGTTACTTCGTAGTTGGCGCTCCTCGATTGCGTTTTACCGGTTAATCATTCGCTGCGCGCCCTCACTGTACCGGGCTCCCTGCACCGTGATCTCGGATGTCGCGCTCTCAATTTCGCGGAGATCTCCTTCGCTGAGCTCGATGGATGCTGCCGCAGCGTTCTCCTGCAACCGATGTAGTTTCGTCGTCCCCGGAATTGGCACGATCCAGAGTTTCTGAGCAAGAACCCAGGCGAGTGCAATCTGAGCAGGTGTCGCCTTCTTGCGCTGAGCGATTGTCTCCAGCAGATCCACTAAGGCACGGTTCGCCTTGCGAGCGTCTGGCGCAAAACGCGGTACCGTGTTGCGAAAGTCCGTGCTATCAAACGTGGTATTCTCATCGATCTTGCCCGTAAGGAAGCCTTTCCCCAGCGGACTGAAGGGAACAAAGCCGATTCCAAGCTCTTCGAGAGTCGGCATGATCTCGGCTTCCGGCTCCCTCCACCAAAGGGAGTACTCGCTTTGAAGTGCTGTAACTGGCTGGACGGCGTGCGCGCGCCGAATCGTTTGCACTCCTGCTTCAGAAAGGCCGAAGTGCTTAACCTTGCCCTCTTGAATCAAGTCCTTCACCGCTCCCGCTACGTCTTCGATGGGCACGTCCGGGTCAACGCGGTGCTGATAGAACAGATCCATGACATCAGTTTTGAGTCGCTTGAGCGAGGCCTCAGCCACCTGCTTGATATGCTCTGGCCAGCTGTTCAGCCCACCTTGTTTGCCAGTTTCATCGAACTGGAAACCAAACTTCGTTGCAATCACGGCTTGCGCCCGCACGGAAGCGAGGGCTTCACCCACCAATTCCTCGTTCGTGAACGGACCATAGACTTCGGCGGTGTCGAAAAAGGTAACGCCGAGTTCGACGGCTGCCCGGATCACCGAGATCATCTCCTGCTTGTCTTTGGCCGGACCGTAACCGAAGCTCATTCCCATGCAGCCGAGGCCAATAGCCGAAATTTCGAGGGTGCTCTTTCCAAGTTTGCGTTTCTGCATAATTTCTCCTTCGGAACCGTTTCTTACTTCTTCAGGTAAGATCGAATCGCTTGAAAAGCGTATCCTGATCCTTCCGGTTTACTGCTACTAGGAAACCGCCGCCCCAGGTATCGTTCTAGAACTAACCGTCCGTTAACTTGGACAGCTCTTCATAGGCTCGTGTCACGAGAAACCAGAGATCCCGGACCCATCCTCCTTCACCGGGAACTTTCCCCCGCCTAACAGTGTCTAACGCTGTAGTTTCGGGTAGAATCGCAAGTGAGGGCAGTCTCCGTGGCCGATTCGACGATTGGGTTTGATTTTGATACATATTCCGGGCTCTGCAAGGTTTGTTCGGGTTCAACCGGCACCCACCGGGAAGACGACTGCCTGCTCGACGCGCTCCGCGAAGGCACCAATGAAGCCTATGAGGCCCTGATCGCCCTATACGAACAGCCCGTCTACAACCTGGTTTTCCGGCTGATGAGCGACCCCGCCGATGCCTCAGACGTCGTGCAGGAAGTTTTCCTAAAAGTATTCAGGAATATCAAGACCTTTCGCGGCAGCAGCAGTCTGAAGACTTGGATTTATCGCATCTCTTTTAACGAGGCTTATAACCAAAGGCGGTGGTTCAGCCGTCATAGAAGGCAGGAGATCGGTCTCGAATGCGAAGACCAGGGCAGTCTGAATTATCAGGACGTGCTGCCGGATCCCGGCCGTTCCGCCTTTCAGATCGCAGCCGACCACGAAACTCACGCCATGATTGAGGAGGCGTTGGCGCAGGTGAATCCGGCGTTTCGCGCGGCTGTCGTTTTACGTGACGTGGAAGATTTAAGTTATGAGGAGATTGCGGAGATTCTGCAAGTTTCCCTTGGGACCGTTAAATCCCGGATATTACGTGGGCGCGAAGCATTAAGGAAGGCGCTCGGAAGCCGGTTAAAGCCGGAGTTGAACATGAATTGGACGCCACAAACGGCGCAGGTGAAATGATGTCTGGTCAAGATAGAAACAACCGTGCCATTTCGTGTAGCACCGTTACTGCTGGCTTTTCCCCATTCCTTGATGGGCAACTTTCCGATAGCGAACACCGGCGGATGGACACCCATTTCGCCGAATGTGCCGGATGTTCCGCCGAGTTGAGGCAGTTGCGCCAGATCCGTGCATCTATTCGCCGGATGCCCGTTCAAGTTCCGCCCGCCGGCTTGAATACCAGACTGCGGGTGATGGCCTCTCGCGAACTCGCCAAGCAGAAAACTACGGCAAGCTTTCCGGCGATGTGGGCCGATTGGCGCGTCAATTATCACCTCTGGGCACAAAATCTGATGCGCCCTCTGGCGATTCCCACTGCAGGCGGTTTCCTTTCAGCCCTTTTGCTCTTCTGCCTGCTTCCGCTCGGTATGCTCTCGCCTACGCTGGCCATTCCCGTTCCCGCCATCACCGACGTCCCGACAGGTCTCTATACGGAAGCCTCCGTGAAAACCATGAATCCGCTTGGAGTTACCGATGAGGATGTGGTGGTGGAACTCACTATTGACGATCAGGGGCGGATTCTAAGCTACAGCATTCCGGATTGTCCGCACATGGCAACGTCACCCGGTCTGCGGCGCAATATTGAAAGCAATCTGCTCTTCACGCAATTCACGCCGGCAACTATGTTCGGGCAGCCCATGTCCGGCAAGATTCGCCTTTCGTTCCGCAACAGCACCATCAACGTGAAGGGATAAACTCCGGAATAGATGGCCGGACGCAGACTCGGGCAGCACTTCCTTATCCGAAAATCGATTTCTGAGCGCATCGCGGCGGCCGCCTGCCTGGCGCCTGAAGCGACAGTTATCGAAGTCGGACCCGGCAAAGGCGCACTCACCGAATACCTGCTCGCCCGTTCAGCCCGCGTCGTCGCCATTGAAGTGGATCAGGTCCTGGTTCATTACCTGCAACGGAAGTTTCGCGATGAACCCCGCCTCATTATTCTGAATGCGGACGTCCTGAAGGTGGATCTCGCCCAGTGGGGGCCAGTCACCATCGCGGGAAATCTTCCCTACTACATCACATCGCCCATCTTTGAACGCGTCCTGTCCATCGGGCCGCTTCTTCAGAACGCCGTCTTCATGGTGCAGAAGGAAGTAGCCCAGCGGGTCGCTGCTTCGCCCGGTACGCGCGATTATGGATACCTCACCGTGCAAACACGCCTCATGGGGGAACCCAAGCTGTTGTTCGACGTCCCCCCAAGCGCATTCCACCCCCCTCCAAAGGTGGATTCCTCGGTTATCCAGCTCCTGCCCCGGGGCGAACCCCTGGTAGCCGATCCCGCCGCGTTCCTGGAATTCGCCAGTCTCTGTTTCCGCCACAAACGAAAGACACTGCGGAATAACCTGCTTGAAAAATACAGCAAGGAACTGGTCGATAGCCTGGCCGAAACCGGCAAACGCGCCGAGCAGCTCACGCTCGAAGAGTTCATCAATCTGCACCAGCGTATACTGAAGGGTTGATGAGAGTTCGATTCGCCCCCTCTCCTACTGGCTATCTCCACATCGGTAGTGCAAGGACATTCATTTTCAACTGGCTGTACGCGCGCCACCACGGGGGAACCATGATCCTCCGCATCGATGACACGGACGTGGAGCGCAACACCCAACAGTCGCTCGACTCCATCTTCGATGGCCTCAACTGGCTCGGGCTCAACTGGGATGAGCAGTACCGCCAGTCCGGCCGCCTGGACCTTCACCGCCAGATGGCCGAACGTATTTTCCAGAAGGGACTGGCCTACCGCGACTTTACTCCCGCGCAAGTGGACGGCGAAGAGAAAGGGCACAGCGGTGGACCCTGGCTGTTCAACCCCGGTATGCGCGAACTATCGCCCGAAGAAAGTGACCGCCGCGCCAGCGGAGGAGAACCGTTCGTGCTGCGGTTCCGGGTTCCGCGCAATAAGGAGACCGCGATCCAATTCGAAGATGGCGTATTCGGCACACAATCGAAGCTGACGGCGGACATTGAAGATTTCGCGCTACTCCGCAGCAACGGCATGCCGACCTATCACATGGCTTCCTGCGCCGACGACGTGGATCTTAATATCACCGACGTCATCCGAGGCCAGGATCACCTCTCCAATACCTTCAAGCACGTGTTGATTTTTGAAGCTGCCGGAGCGCAAGCCCCAAAGTTCGCGCACCTCCCGCTGCTCACGGCCCCCGATGGAGCGAAACTCTCGAAACGCAGGCACGGACCCGTCGTCAGCGTCACCACCTATCGCGACGCCGGCTTCCTGCCGAATGCCTACATCAATTTTCTCTGCCTGCTCGGCTGGAATCCCAAGGACAATCGCGAGCAGATGACCATTCTGGAATTGATCGGCGCGTTCAAATTCGAAGGCGTCAACCGCGCCAACGCAGTCGTCAATTTCACCGAAGAGGACCCCATCGATCCGAAGGCGCTCTGGCTGAATTCGCAACACCTGCGCACCATGCCGGTAGCCGAACTCGCGCCCTATGTAGAGGCGCAATTGAAGGCGGCCGGGTTCGACATCACCGACGGCGCAGCCACCTTCGCGCACAAGGTCGACATCATCCGCTCGCGTTTTTCCACGCTGCTCGATTTCGCCACCCGCGGCCGCGCCTACTTCTCAGACGATTTTGAGATGCAACCGGAAGCGCTGGAAAAACTAAACCAACCCGGCGCCCGCGAGCTGCTCCGCGAACTCGGCGAGCGTCTCTCTGTTCTCGACGATTTCAGTGAACATGCAATCGAAGCCGAACTTCGCAAGCTGGCCATCGAACGCCAGGTGAAAGCGGGACTGATCATCAATGCGGCCAGGGCGGCGCTTTCCGGTCAAATCGTCGGACCCAGCGTGTTCGCGGTTTTCACGGCCATCGGACGCCAGCGCGTACTCCACCGGCTGCGCAACGCATGATTATTCTAGGAATCGGCGGCATTCTCAACGACGCCGCCTGCGCCATTTTGAAGGATGGCAAACTCGCTGCCGCCGCGGAAGAGAAGAAGATTGCACGCCGCAGCGCGTCTGGTGAACTGCCGGAGCAGTCTATCGCCGCCTGCCTTGCCCTCGCGAAAGTGGACGCCAATAGCGTGGACTGCGTAGCTCTCGCGCGGCCCTTCGTTGAGGGACCGGACTCCTCGCTGCACCTGCAAATTCGTGCACAGTTCCCCAACAGCCGTCTCGTTGTGGTTGAGCATCACACGGCTCACGCCGCTTCGGCTTTCTACACGTCTCCATTCGAGAACGCGGCGGTCTTAACCCTGGATCGCATGGGCGACTTCCGTTGCGGAGCGCGCTGGCGCGGGGAAGGGAACCATCTCCATCTCGAAAAAGAGCTCTATTACCCGGATTCGCTTGGCGATCTGTACGGCCGTGTTACCGAACTCCTCGGCTTCACGCCAAACGCCGATGAGCATAAAGTCCAGTGGCTATCGGCATCCGGCGATAACCAGTTCGTCAGTCTGTTTGAAGAAATCCTTGGCGTTAGCAGTAACGTGGACTCGTGGCCCCGTATCGATCGATCCTATTTCGACAGCGATCGCCTGGGCCGTGGCGAGTTCAGTGCCAAATTCTACCAGCGCATTGGGATCGACGACGGCGCCGCGATCCCTCGGAAACTCCGCGAGCATCTAGCCGCCGGAGTGCAGCGCGCAATCGAGAACACAGTCCTCCGCATGGCTGGCGATGCAGAGTCCGTCTGCCTGGCAGGCGGTCTGGCGATGAATGCTTTACTGGTGGCGTCCCTTGAACGAAAGCGGAACGTATTCGTGCAACCCGCTGCGGGAAATGCCGGCACTGCCATCGGGGCCGCTTTCTATGCGTGGCACAGTGTCTATCGTGAGACCGCCCGTGCGCCGTTGAACGATCTTTGCCTTGGCCCCAGCTACGGCGCCGAACAGATCAAGCAGGTTCTCGAAAACTGCAAGCTGCGCTTCCGCTATCTGCTCACCACCGGGGAAGTGATCGAAACCGCCGTCCAGCAGTTAAATGACAACAAGATCGTAGCCTGGATGCAGGGCCGCATGGAGTTTGGCCCGCGCGCTCTGGGCAATCGCAGCATCCTTGCCTCACCCCTGAACCCGTACTCCACTGAAAATCTGAACACGTTCATTAAGCATCGCGAGCCGTTTCGCAAGTTCGCCGCCTCTGTTCCCGCCGAACTCGCGCCGGAGTACTTCGATGTTGGTCCCAACGCGCGCTTCCTAGCCACCGTGGGACGCGTAAAACCCGCTCACCGCGAGACATTCAAGAGCGCAACCCTTGGCGATCAATACATCCGTGTCCACACGGTATCGGAATCCGATAACCCCCTGTATTATGCTCTGCTGAAGGAAGCGGGCCGTGTCACGGGCTTGCCCGTGCTCTACAACACCTCCTTCAACCTGTTCAACGATCCCCTGGTCTGTTCGCCCCGCGATGCGGCAAGAAGCTTCTACTCTTCCGGAATCGACGGCCTGTTCGTTGGAAACTTTTTTCTCCAGAAATAAACGGCGCCGCCAAAGGACATGCCCGGTCCGAGCCGCCCCCTCATCCTGGTTTCCACTAGAACTCCCCTTCTGTTCATGCTTCAGTCACAACTCTTAAAAATAATCCTATCTTCCTCCATTTCAATAAGCTAGAGTCAAATCTCAATCGTGCTCCGAGCCGTTTCTTCCATCCATTGGTGTACTCTCAAATCGACAAAGGGAGGTAAGCGAACATGATCTCCGCTCGTCAGCAGGCAGCAAACATCCGGAACGCGGCAAAGAGCACCGGACCCGCAACCGCGGAAGGCCGCTCGCGCTCCGCCCAAAACGCCATCACTCACGGTCTAACCGGCAGCGAAGCCCTCCTGGCTTCAGAGGACGCCGATGCCTTCCGCAAACACATGGCCGCCTACCAAGCCAATCATTGTCCCCAAAACGAACAGGAAGATTTCTTCGTCGTCCAAATGGCCGAAGCCGCCTGGCGCCTCCGCCGCGTACGCAAATTCGAGTCCCAGATTCTTGACAGCACTCCGGATCTGACCACGGACGAGCCTCTCAACAAACTCGCTAAGCTAAGCCGTTACGAAGCCTCCATCGAGCGTTCCTATTACCGCGCCTACCGCGAACTTCAGAATCTCCATAGGCGCCGGCATCAGGCGCAGATAGCGGCAATGGACGCCTACATCCTGGGTCCCATCAACCGGGAACTCCCCCTTCCGGACCTCAGTGCTGCATCCACTGCAAAACGAACCCATTCCCAAAATCGAACACCTGATGCGGCGGCGGAAACCGCGGCCTCCCTCGGCTTCCATACTCTCCATTTGCAAGACCCGGAGGTTCAGGAAATGACAAATCGCTTCGTCAAGGCCATAGCCGGGATCAAACCACAACAATCAACCGGAGGCTCGCGATGAAATCTTTCGCTCCCGCAACCGAAAAAGATATGATCGATACATTGACCGGCATCTTTGAAGGCGGCAATTATTGGACTATCGCGGATAATCCAGCCGACGTCAAAGGCGGGCTTAGCTACGGCAAGCATCAGGTCTGTGAGATTCAAGGCACTCTCATCGCCCTTTTGAAGGACTACACAGTGCGCGGGAATGCCCCGGTTCCCGATCCCGCCATCGTTGCCGCTCTCAATATACACATCGCGCTATTCAATGTTGCCGGTACGAGGTACGGTGGAACACCGGAACAGAGGGCGGATTTCAAACAGGTGCTCAATAATGCGGGCCACGATCTAGCCATGCAGCAGGCGCAGGACGGCTTCTTCGATCTGCGCTACTTCCAGCCGGCCATGCAACATGCCAACAACTTCGGCATTCAAACGGCGTTGGGTAAATCGATATGCTATGACATCGCCGTTCAGGCCGGAGTAAACCGGTTGTCTTTCTACCGTCTGGCGTTGAACAGATGGAATGCGGAGCACCCTGGAACGGTTGCCACCGCGTGTTCACCAAAAGACGCCACTGGCCCCGATGAGAAAACATTTCTCAGCTACATAGGAGAAGCGCGCCGCGCGGAGATGTTGAGCTCGTCTAGCGCGGCTTACAAAGCAAGTGTGTACCGGCCGGACGAGTTTGATAAGCTGCTGAACGCCGGCAACCTGGGTCTCACCGGCGGCTTCACTTTTCGTGGGTGTTCCATCGGAGGCTTGCAGGCATGAACAAAGCGTACAATCGTAAAATGAAAAATGTTGAGGCCCTGGTACTCCTGATGTGCGCCGTTGCCGTAACTGGATGCAATTCGAATTCGGACAAGGTCACGGAAGGCCCGCCTGTAAAGCCGGCCGTCGTGGTTGGCGGCCAACCGGCATTCACGCTGGAGCGCCCTAAGAACGCCGATGCGGCTCATGCTCATTTTCTGAGCGCTGAAATTCTGCCAGGGCGCGGCATGATGACGTATCAGGTGAAAGCGTACCTGCCGGGCAAGGGAGAAATCAATCTGTTGGAATCGCCTCCGCTGAGCGAGGCGCCGCAAATTCTCAATGGCGGCCCGGACGATTTCATGGGCAACAAATCTTTTAGCCTGGGCGGGGCCATTCTACTTCCCTATGCAAACCGGATTCGCGGAAAGCTCTCGCCGGACGGCACGTCGCTGCAGACCACGGTGCTCGGCAAAACCGTAACGCTATCCGCCAACTGGAAGGGCAAGAATCCCGGCGCAATTAAGAATGCCATGCACGGCCTCATTCTCGCTTCCCGGATGGACAAAGTTTCTACCGATTCCAACGCCAACCAGTCGAGCGTTACCGGCATCCTGCACGCCGGAGATTTCCAAGGACACTGGCTCTCCAAAACGGACGTTGAGACAAAAGTCTCGTTGCAGGACGATGCGTTCGTGCTCTCGGTGACCGCGAAGAACGTTGGCGGCGAACCGCTGCCGATGGGGATCGGCTGGCACCCTTATTTCGTTCTGCCCAGCGGCAATCGCGAGCAGGTGAAGCTGCATCTCCCCGCCACGCGGCGCGCGCTGGTCGACAACTACGATGACGTCTTTCCGACGGGAAAAATCGTTCCCGTCGCCGGAACACCATACGATTTCACCGCCGCTGGTGGCGCTCCGCTGAACAAACTATTCATGGACGACAGCTTCCTGAATCTTCAGAAAACACCGGAAGGCTACACTGTGATTGAATTAAGCGATCCCGCGGCGAAGTACGGCCTCCGGATCACGGCAATGTCGAAAGAAGTGAGCGCTATTCAGGTTTACGTGCCGGTGGATAAGAAATTCATCGTTATTGAGCCGCAGTTCAACTGGGCCGATCCGTACAGTAAGGTTTGGTCCGGAAAGGACACCGGCATGGCCGTGTTGCAGCCCGGCCAATCGGTCACATATTCGGTCAAACTGGAATTCATCGGAGATGTAAGCTAGATGCAGAATATGAAAAACTTAGCTTCACTTCTCTTTCTCGCAACGCTACTCATGCCGGCGAACGGCGCCGCTCAACCCAAACCAGGCAAAGCGGTCAACGGGCTGGAGCGTTTGCTTTACATAACCGGCAAAACCGGCATCGGCGTCTACGATATCAACGACGGCCACAAGCTACTGCGTCGAATCGATATTCCCGATTCGGGCGATTATAAAGGCATCTCCGCTAGTCCACAGCTTGGAAAGCTTTACGTCACCTCTTATCTGAAGGACGAACTCATCTGCATCGATCTCTTAACCGATCAAATCGTCTGGCGCAAAAAATACGGCAAGTACGCCGACAGCATGGCAATCACGCCGGATGGCAAAACCCTGTACCTGCCTTTCCGGGAAGAAGATAGCTGGTGGGTAATCAACGCCGCCGATGGCGAAGTGATCACGAAGATTCCTGTCGCCAAGGGCAAGAATTACGACGTGAATCCCATCGGTAATCCGGTCGGCGCTCATAATACTTGGAGCAGTCCAGACGGCAAGCGGATGTACTTTGAGGTGCTCACAGTTCCGTATGTATTCATCGCCGACACCGCCACGAATAAGATTGTCGGCAAGGTTGGCCCGTTTAGCAAAGGAATCCGGCCTTTCGCCGTCACCAGTGATGAAACGCGCGTTTACGCAAGTGTGGATGGCCTGCTTGGTTTTGAAATTGGCGCCGCGCGCACAGGGGATAGCTGGGGTGGAAAGATGCTCCAGCGGGTGGAAGCGTTTACGCCGCCCGAGCGCTTGGCACAGCTGCCGAACCCTCCCGCCCACAAACCGCACAGCACCCCCAGTCACGGAATCAATATACGGCCCGATCAGAAAGAAGTATGGATGGTGGATGGCGTCTACGGTTATGTCTACGCTTACGATGTCTTAGGCGATGCGCCGAAGCTGGTGGCCAGCGTGCCTCTT
>JBBPYD010000061.1:0-5984 GCA_038200305.1 Bryobacterales bacterium | reverse complement strand
CCGCCCGCCTTACTGGTAATCCCTCATATACTCGGTTTTCCTACGATGATGTGCAAAAAGCATTCTGGTTGTTAGCGCTTTCGCGGTGGGTCTTTCTGCATGCTCAGACCGATTGGCCGATGTATGGGCACGGTCCGAATGAATGGAAGAAACGGTCCGGCAGTAACGCTTGGGGTTTTGGGACGTCGATCCGGCCGCACCGGTCAAACGAGCCGTGGGCCGGGATCGAAGCCTTGACGTTGTTGCCGGGATGCTACTCTATCAAGGCATTATCATCGATCCAGTTCACGCAGAAATACACACCAGGCACTGCCAAATTCCTACCGAGCTTATTGAGCGGCGGATATTTCTCATTCGGGGTCACAAGGTCATGCTGGATTCCGACCTGGTTTCACTCTATGAAGTGAGTACCGGAAACCTCAATAGGCCGGGGGAGCGCAATATTTTCGCTTCCCCGAGGACTTCAGCTTCCAATTGACAGCGTCTTCGTGAAGCTCCGCAATTCTTTTCGACCGTCACGAACTCGCCCGCCGGCTGGACGAGCTCGAGCGGAAGTTCAAGAAACACGATAGCGAGCTCCATTACGTCTTCGAAGCCATCCGCGAGCTTATGGCGCCTGAGTCCGTACCCTCCAAGCGCCGGATCGGGTTTGCACCTGCTGAGGAGCACGGCGAGGGCCACGAGACCGGCTCATAGCAACTGGTCGACTCCTGGCCGGAGTAGTCGTAGAACGGGCTAAACGCTTCGTCAGAAGCGTTATGAGCAGGCCAGCCTGTCAGCGAATTGGCTTTAATCCGCGAGCCAGAATCTGGCCGATGTCTACGATGCGTGCATCAACCGAGCAGAGGCGCGAAGTGATTCAGACGGGCAGCCCTACTTGCTGCATGCGCTCGTACTCCGCGTTATATTCGCAGCCGATCAGCGCGATTACCGACAGCAGGTACATCCAAACCAGCAGTGCGACCACGGCTCCGATGCTGCCATACAGCACGTTGTAATTGGCAATGTAGCGAACGTACCATCCAAATACCGCGGTGGTGGCCCACCAGAGCACCGTGACGAGCACGGCGCCGGGCCATACATTCCGGAAGGCGGTGCGCCGGTTCGGACCCTTGTAGTAGAGCAGCGAAGTGCTGAGGACGATCGCGACCAGAGCGAGCACGTATCGCAAAATCTGCCCTAAAAACGAAATCCATCCGTGCAACTGCTGCTCTTGGGGCAGCACGCCCATCCAGGTGAGAAGAAAGCGCTCGGTTTTGGTTCCGAACACGATGAGGGCGGAGGCGGTCACGATGGGAACCGCAACGGAGATTACCAGCAGGACCGCCACGCCGCGCTGCTTCAAGAATGGCCGCCCTTCGGGGGTGCGGTACGCGGCCTGGAACCCTTGCATCAGGCTGATCATGACGCCGGATGCCGCCCAGAGCGCCAGGAGCGTGGCGACGATCAGCAGCGATACGGGCCGCTGGCCGCGCTCAGTGAAATTGTACAAAACGATCTCTTCGGTTCCCGGCGGCACTACTTCGAAAATCAGGCTGGAGAGAATCTGCGAAACCGACATCGCATTGGCCTGCACCAGGATGGCGGTCAACGTAGTGAGTACGGGAAAAAACGAGAGCAGGGCAGAGTACGCCACTGCCTTGGCGATACCGAAGCAGTTGTTTGTGTAGGCTGAGACGAACGCGCGCCGGAGCACGAGCGCGCGCTTGTGGAGCCAGCTCCGGCGCCTCCAATAAAATCCGATCTGACCAGCTCCCTGGGCCATCATTCCCTCTATGATAGATGGACGCAGTAGTACCATGAGGAGGATTCATGGGCGTTATCCACGCAATTCGACGCAAGCTACACAACTTTGACAGCTATTTATCCAAGTACGACGCATTAGCCGAAAAGGAGCCGGCGGTTGCGCCACGGCGTTTGTATGAGGAGATCAAGAGCTTTTTGCGGAGCGTGGACGTTCCGAACGAAGATGCGCGGAAGTACCGGGAAATTCACATGGAGCGGATTGCGCGGACGTTGAGCATGACGCCACCCCCAGGGCAGACGAAACGGGTTTTGGAACTGGGCGCGTACATGCAGATGACGCCGGTGCTGCAATGCGTGTTGGGGTATGAAGAGGTGCGCGGCGCTTATTATGGACCGGCCGGCCGCGTGGATACCAAGACGATTACCGTGGGCGGTAAAGAGGTTTTCCGGTGTTATGTGGATCTGTTCGATGCGGAGAAAGACCGTTTCCCGTACCAGGACAGGCAGTATGACACAGTGTTGGCCTGCGAGATCATTGAGCATTTACTGCATGACCCGATGTTCATGCTGCTGGAGATCAACAGAGTGCTGGTGGATGGCGGGGCGCTTGTGCTAACGACTCCGAACGTGGCGAGTTTTACGGCCGTGGCGCGGTTGCTGGAGTGTATCGGACATCCACAACTGTATTCCGCCTACCCGAATCCCTACGGCGAATATAAGGACTCCGAAATACCGCATGTCCGCGAATACACGCCACAAGAACTGGGCGAGGCGGTGCGCTCTGCCGGCTTTGAAATCGAATATCTGTTTACTGAAAAGATTGCCGGCTACAACTCCGACGTGTTGACTCGTGCCTTCTTGGAAAGCAATGGATATTCCACGGCACTGCGAGGAGAGCAGATTTACGTGGTAGCGCGCAAACGGGCGGGAGCTGAAATCACACGGTATCCCTCCTTTCTTTACGACGGTTGCTGATGCCAGATTCACGGCGGAGCTGGATCGTCGATAGCCTTGCGATTTTTTTCCTGACCGCGATCCTGATTGGCCCGTTGTTCAAGCTGGTGTACCTGAACCGGTGGCCGTCTATCGAGAGTACCTTTATCGCCGATGGCCGGATGATGGCGGAAAACCTGCCGCATCGCAATTGGCAGCCGCTATGGTACTGCGGCACTCGCGCCGATTACGTCTACCCGCCGGGAGTGCGGTACGGGACGGCCATTCTCAGCAAAGCGCTGCACACGAGTCCGGCTCGTGGTTATCACTTGTACATCGCGCTGTTGTATTGCCTCGGGATTGTTGCGATTTATTTTCTTGTACGGGTAGGGAATGGCTCGCGTGGTTTCGCATGGCTGGCCGCAGCCGCATCCGCGCTTTTGTCGCCGAGTTTTTTGTTTTTGCCCTTGATTCGGCACGATGCTGTTTTCCTTGCGCCGCAACGGCTGCACGTCTTGATCGATTACGGAGAAGGCCCGCACATCTCGGCGCTTTCGATTCTGCCGTTCGTCTTCGCAGCGATGCTGCTGGCGGTACGGCGGGGCAGTCTGGCATGGGTGGCGGTCGCTGGGGTGGCGGCCGCGGCAGTGGTCACTAACAACTTCTACGGTCTGACGGCCCTGGCGATTCTGTTCCCGATTCTGGCTTGGGCGTGCTTCCTTGCGCGGCCGAACTGGCGGGTTCTTGTGTATTTCAGTACGGCTGCCGTGCTTGCGTATGGATTAACGGCGTGGTGGCTGGCGCCTTCCTACGTGCTGGTAACTTCGCGGAATTTAAAACTTGTGGCGGAGCCGGGCAACATGCGATCGGTGGTGGTGCTTGCGGTGATTGTTCTCGTATTTTTGGTGGTCACTCTCGAACTCGCCGCGCGGGTGCGGTCGGCTTATCAGTTCTTCGTCTGGGGCGGATGTCTCTTTCTAAGCCTGTACATACTCGGTCATGTCTATTTTCAATTTCAGGTCGCCGGCGATTCGAACCGTTTGGTTCCGGAACTGGATCTGTTCCTAATTCTCGTCTGCATCGAGGTTCTCCGGTGGATGTGGAGCGCCCGCCCGCGGAGGCTGCCTGCGTGGGTTCCGCGCGCGTGCGCCGTCGCAGCTGTATTGGCTTGTTATTGGCCGGCGGCTTACTACGTGAAGCGCGCCTACAAGCTGTTTCCAGAGGATCACGCGTGGCGCGACGGCGTGGAATATCGTACGGCGAATTGGATGCACGAAAATCTACCGGGCCAACGCGCTCTGACGACGGGATCTATCCGTTTCTGGTACGACGCGTGGCACAACCTTCCACAGATGGACGGCGGTTCCCAACAGGGCTTGTTGAATTCAAACGTGGTGACGGCGCAATGGAGAATCGTTCGCGGCGGCGATATGGAACTCACGCGTCTCTGGCTGCAAGCGATGGCGGTGGATGCCGCCATCGTGCCGGAAAAGGCATCGAAGGAGATTTACCACGATTTCAGCGGCAAGATTGCGGGTCTGTGGCGCACCACGTTTCCTATTCTGCGGGATGACGGTGAGGGAAACATCTATTACCGGATCGACAGGCGGGTTCCGGGGATCGCGCGAATCGTGGATAGTACACGGATGCGGGGCTTGGCGCCGATTCCCGATCAGGCCGAGAATGCGCCACTGCGGGCCTACGTGGATGCGATCGAGGCGGAACCGGTTGCCGGGGATTCCCGCCGCCGCTTGCGCATAACACGCCCGAACACGGATGAGATCCATCTGGAATCCTCACTAGCGCAAAGTGAGGCAATTCTGGTACAGGAAACTTACGATCCAGGCTGGCACGCTTACGATGGCGGACAGCCGGTGCAGATTGATAAGGACCCCGTCGGATTCATGCTACTTGACCTCAGACCGGGCACTCATAATATTGTCCTGGCATTTGAGCCTACGCTGGAGATGAACGCCGGCCGGACGCTTACGTGCGTCACGATCATCCTCGTGATGGGTCTGTTTGTGATCGAGTATCGCCGCCGCATATCGCACGGCGGAACTCGTGACCCGTGGTCCAGGGCCTTGCGCCCCTACTAACATTGTGCTAACTTCGTCCCACTTACATCTGAGTTGACTTGTAAAGGGGAGGATACCAGTCATTCCCCCTCTGAACAATCGTGAACTGGTAATTCTGGGGATCAAAATATGACACTGATGAAGACGGTTTCGGCACCGCCTCTCTTCTCATGCTGCTTGGCGTAACTGCCAATGCCCAGCTAGCGACCACCACCTCGCTGGTTGGGACCATAACCGATGCGAGCGGCAAGTCCATTCAAGATGCAAAGGTGACCGCGGTCGAGACCGGCACGCTTGACACGCACATCAGGGCCACGAATGAACAAGGCTACTTCTCCATCGATTTCGTCCGTGTCGGCACGTACAATATCACAGTGGAGCAACCCGGCTTTCAGAAGATTACGAAAACGGGAATCCAGGTCGATATCAACCAGGCCATCCGAACCGATTTCAAGCTGGCGGTGGGAGGAGTATCGCAGGCCATCACGGTGGAGGCAGAGGTAACCGCCATCAAGACGGACGACGCTACCGTGTCCGAAGTCCTCGGCACACGCGCCGTTTCCGAATTGCCCTTGAATGGCCGCGACCCGATGCAACTCGCCGTCACAACGCCTGGCGTGCTGCTGGGCACTAAGTCATCCTTGACCGGCACGCCGCCCGGCAACGATTTCGTCGGAGCCGGCACACGCGAGATCCAGAACAGCCTGTCGCTGGACGGCATCAGCATCATGAACAACCTCATCACCAACACACCTACCCGGCCTATGGTCGAAACGGTGCAGGAGGTGGAGGTTCAGACCGGCACCTACTCCGCCCAATATGGCGCCTATATGGGTGTCCACATCAACATGGTCACAAAGGCCGGGACAAACGCGTACCATGGCTCCGCAGTGGAATTTTTTCGCAATCAGGTGCCGGATGCCCGGAACTTTTTCACCCTGCCAACCCCTGCGAATCCCACCGCGTCGAAGCCGCCGCTACGCCAGAGTCAGTTCGGTGTCGAGTTCGACGGGCCGGTTATTATCCCAAAGATCTACAACGGCAAGGACAAGACCTTCTTCATGGCATCGTACGAAGGCTTCCGCCTAGCAGCCCGTGTCTAAAACACTTCCCTATGGGAATGTTTGGGCGTAAAATCAGGCATGGCGATGGGGACGAAGGAAGGCAGGCAGAAGCAGGAAGAGTTGTTTTACGCGAGCGAGCTTGCGGAAGCTCCGGGGCATCCCT
>JBBPYD010000060.1:0-7974 GCA_038200305.1 Bryobacterales bacterium | reverse complement strand
TGTGTTGATTAACGACCGCGAGATAAAGAACGCCGCCATCACAAGCCAGACGGTGGAATCGGAGTATCCGGACAGAGCCTTTTCGAGTTTAAGTCCGCCGACGACGGCAGAAAGCGTGACCGCCGTTAATACTAAAGCCCCACCGGGAATGGGTTGAAGGATCAGGCCCGCGACCGTGGCCGTGAATAAACCGAAAAGACGCCATCCGGCGGGCTGCACCTCGGCAGGGCGGGGGATCGCAAACACGATGACTAGATAAATGACGACGAGGACCGCGAGACCCCTGGCCATCCGGCCCCGGTTCTTCATCTCAAACTCAGCCACAGGAGGGCCATTCTATCCTAGTCTGACAAGTCGCCTGTGATTTTACCGGGAGGGGGAGTACCCGGTAAGAAGGTAATAGTCCCAACCTGCCTTTGGGCAATTTCATTTTTTACGTTTTAATGTGATACTCGGCTTTCCCTACTTTCGGGATATTATGCGCCTTTCCGCATCCATACTGTTGACTATCGCTCTCTCGCTTCCGCTTGCGGGTTCTCCGCTGTATCTTGTCACCGATCTGGGCACGCTGGGGGGTTCCAAAAGCACTGGATATGCCATTAACAACCAGGGCACGGTAGTAGGCGCGGCAAGGCTTCCTTCCGATTCAGATAGCGCTTTCGTTTTTTCCGGCGGACACATATCCGCACTCACCGCAAGCGGAGCCACCAGCAGTCAGGCGAATGGAATCAACAGTTCTGGGCAAGTGGCTGGAACGGTTCATACACTGTCGGGCGCGCAGGCGGCGGTCTGGACGGATGGAATCTTCAGTAATCTCGGCACGTTAGGCGGATCGGATAGTTACGGCTTGGGGATCAACAATGCCGGGTCGGTGGCGGGCAGCGCCAGTCTGAGCACCGGAGACGCTCACGCGTTCTTATACCGGAATGCACAAATGAGCGATCTGGGAGTACTGGACGATACCTCATGGAGCGCCGCGTATGGTATTAACAACCACGACCAGGTGACAGGTTATTCCACGACCGCGTCCGGGCTTCCGGGCGTTTCGGTGGGATGAGAATAGCGGAATGGCGGATCTGGGCACGCTCGGCGGCGCCAGTTACGGTATGGGGATCAATGATGGCGGCGACGTGGTGGGCGCCTCCATTCTATCGTCCGGGTATTTGCACGCGTTCCTGTGGACGGGCGGCGCCATGACGGACCTGGGAACCTTGGGCGGCACGGCAAGTTTTGCATATGGAATCAACAGTTCCGGAAATGCCGTCGGGTGTTCGTTCATCCCGGACTCCGAAACCACGCACGCGTTTTTGTGGAAGGGTGGGGGCCTGCTTGATTTGAATAACCTGATCCCGGCCAACTCGGGATGGGTGCTGAACGAAGCCTATGGAATCAACGACAATGGCCAGATCGCCGGCATGGGCATGTACGGAGGCCAGTCACACGCATTTCTGCTGGGCCCGCAAGTATTCGGATTCACCGCCGCCCGCGCGCTCACCCCGGCAGCCGTACCAGAACCGGGAACTCTTTCCATGCTGTGCATTGGTTTGATCCTCGTGGCCGCGGGAGCCAAGGGCATCGCCAAATCGAAAAAAAATACCTCGGCCCAGTCTTAAACGGGAGTCGGCCGTCTCGCCGAACCTATTAGTTCCACCAGTGCCGCTGTTTGAGGAAATGGATGGCATGGATAACGGCGGAATCCCTCTCCAAACTCAACGTGCGCCTCCCGGCCTCGCTCCCTTGTCCACTTCTCCATCGTCTCCAGATAATCATCCATGTTGTGATGTTCTTTGAGCCAGAGCCTCTGACTCTTGTGGCAGGCGAGCATGCTCTTTTTGATCTCAAAAGTACTGGTGACATCGATAATGAAGTCGGGAACAACGGGGCGGGCGTTCCGATCCAGACCTTCTACCGGGTCCATAAAATATAGATGGGGGATAGCAGGCAAACGCGCCGCTGTGCCGCACGAGTAGTTCGGAGCCGGAGCGGCAAAACAGGCATCGCGGACTAAGGCGCTGGTCGCCTCGTGATCGCAATGGTAATCGACGGGCGATGATGTAATGACCAATTCCGGCTGCACACGCCGCAAAATCTCTGTAGTCCTCCGGCGGGCGTCGTCGTTATTAAACACCGCCATGTCCCGGAATTCGGCGCAGATGTAATTCGCACCGATCGTCTTTGCCGACGCCTCGGCTTCACCGCGGCGGATAGCTGCGATATCCTCCGGGGAGTGATGTTTGCTGCCGCAATCGCCGGGAGTCATGCTGACCATGGTCAATTGATGGCCGGCATTGGACAGTAGCGCCAGAGTGCCGCCCGCGAGAATCTCAAGGTCGTCGGGATGAGCGTGGATAGCCAGAATGCGCATTCACTTTCAGTGTAGTGGACTCCGTGCTGGACCACGCTTTAGTGCGAGGGAGTAGCGGAGATCCCACGCGGGCTGGCTGGATTTAAGACTTCGCGCACTTTCTTCAGGACCTCGTCAAGGCTAAACGGCTTGGCAAGAAAAGCATTGTGATGTTCCGCGTGCCGGAAATATTCTATGGCGTTATCGGTGTACCCGGAGATGTACAGAATCCGCGCGTCTGGGATCCGCCGACGGAGCCGGTCCACCAGTTCCGGACCTTTCAGTCCCGGCATTACTACGTCTGTCAACACCAGATGGACCGGCGCCTGATAGGATTCGCAGATGCTGAGCGCTTCCGCCCCGCAAGAAGCTTCCAGTACCCGGTAGCCATGCTGCGCGAGCACATTCCGGATCAAGATTCGGACGGTAGCTTCATCTTCGACTAGCAGAATGGTTTCCGTGCCCCCGGTGGACGGAGCCGCGGCTACCTCTGGCTCCGGCGCCACCACTGGATCGGTTGAGAGCGGAAGGTAGATGGCAAACGTTGCACCCTGGCCGGGGTGGCTGTAAACCGTGATGTAACCTCCGCTCTGCTGAACGATGCCGTAGACAATGGACAGCCCCAATCCGGTGCCTTTCCCCTTATCTTTTGTCGTGAAGAAGGGTTCGAAAATCTGAGCTTGCGTCTCCGCGGTCATTCCGCACCCGGAATCGGTTACGGTCAACAGCGCATAGGCGCCGGGTTCCACCTCGGGATTGTGGGCAAGCCGGCTCGCATCCACAATCACGTTCCGGGTGTCCAGGATCAACTTCCCGCCGCCTGGCATCGCATCCCGCGCGTTGATGGCGAGATTCATAATCACCTGCTCAATCTGGCCGGGGTCCGCGATTACCGCGCCCAGGTCTGGTGCAAGCCGGTACATCAACTCCACGTCCTCGCCGGCCAGCCGGCGTAGCATATTCCCAATCCCTTCGATAGCGGTGTTCAATTGCACTGCTCGGTTCTGGACCACTTGCTTGCGGCTGAATGTGAGCAGTTGGCCTGTGAGAGCGGCCGCGCGCTCGGCAGCCTGCTGAATCTGCTCCGCATGCTCGCGCTGCTCGGCGTTGCATTCCGGATCGTAAAAGAGCAGGTTGCTGTAGCCTGCGATCACCGTTAGCAGATTGTTAAAGTCATGGGCGACGCCACCGGCCAGCCTGCCCACCGCTTCCATTTTTTGCGCTTGCCTCAACTGCTTTTCGCTCTCAAGCAGCGCCTCTTCGGCCAGCTTGCGTTCCGTCAGATCGCGGCAAACAATCACTCCGCCGCAAACAAGGCCCCGGTGATCGCGCAACGGCCTCCCATTGACTGTGATCCAGAAATTCTCCGCGGTAGCCGGCATTTGGACCAGCAGCTCCAGATTGTTGACGTCGTGGCCCTGCATCGCACGGTTGAGCGGCATATCGTTCGTGGCTACCACGGTTGAGGTGCCGGCCCGCGAAAACACGTACTCCTGAGCCCACTCGCTTACCGGCGTTTCAGGCGGATGGGCGCCGAACATCCGCTCGGCAGCCGGGTTGTAGACCACAAAACGATTACTTTTGCCTGCAACGATCACCGCATCCACCAGGTTGCTCAACACGGATCGCAGAATCTCTTCCTTCTCTCGTAGAGTTTGCTGCGCGAGCTGCCGCGCTCGGATATCGATTTCCAGCAGGTGCTGCGTACTTAGCAAATCGCGCGTGGCGTCCTGTAGGGCGGCTTCCGAGTTTCGCTTAGTTGAAAGCTGGGATTCAATCTGCCTCCGGCTCTCGGCTATCTCCTGGCGCTGCGAAGCGTCCGTCAAGGCTTGCTTGCGTAAGAGCTGAGCCCACCATCCGCAGATCGCGACATGGCCGATTGCGATGGCAAAGTAGAACCACAGATCGGGTAAGCCTACGTAAGGCTTTTCGAAAAAATACAGCTTAACGCCTGAGTTATGGAGTATGGCGAAAGCCAAGTGTTGCCCCATGATGAGGAAGGCGCCGGGCAGCATACTGGTCCAATCGCAGTACACGATCATCATCGTGAAGGCAGTGAAGAAGAACAGGTGCATCTCCGCGATGCCGTGTAATTGAAAAATATGGAGCGCCACGAACGTTTGCAGCGAAATGCCGCAAAGAATCCGGGTGACGGAACTCTTCGGAATCAGGGTCACGGGGATATAGAACAGCAGGAGGGCCGCAAAACCGACGGCCAGTGTGACGCCCCAGGTCCGGTACGACGCCGCCAGCATCAAAGCGATCAGCATGTGGCCCAGCACAAACCGCTTCATCAGCCAGTTCCCGCGTTCGTAAAGCCCGTCCATTACCTGCTCAATCTGGGCGGGAGACAGAGCTAAGTCTTTCGTTTCAGGCAGGATAGAACGCAGCCGCGACGAATCGAAGCAAATAGGCATCAACGGGTACGAACAATCGTAATGCAAACGCGGTACTTTGTAACTAGGTTGTTCTGCTTAGTTCGGCAGAAATTACATATAAGGTCTCCCCCCAATTTAGTCTCAAACAAGGTTCGAGAGCGGCCATGGTCGCTTCTAGTAAGATAGTGAATTCATGAAGCAACTCAAGAGCTACACCATCACCCAGGGGCGGGACCGCGCGCCCGCAAGATCCATGTTAAAGGCGATCGGATTCACCGATGAAGATCTGAAGAAGCCGATCATCGGTATCGCCAATACATGGATTGAAACCATGCCGTGCAACTTTAACCTTCGCGATCTGGCTGCGAAGGTCAAGGAGGGCGTCCGAGCCGCCGGCGGCACTCCAATGGAGTTCAACACCATCGCGATCAGCGATGGCGTGACCATGGGTACGGAAGGTATGAAAGCGTCGCTGGTAAGCCGCGAAGTGATTGCCGACTCCATCGAACTGGTTGGCCGTGGCCATATGTTCGACGGCATTATCGCCCTGGTTGCCTGCGATAAAACCATTCCTGGCGCGGCGATGGCCTTGTTGCGGCTGAATGTTCCAGGACTGGTTCTTTATGGCGGGTCCATTATGCCGGGCCATCTGCATGGCAAGGATCTGACAGTGCAGGATGTCTTCGAGGCCGTAGGCGCGAATGCAGCCGGCAAGATCTCGGATTTGGAACTGCTGGAGATTGAGAACGCGGCTTGTCCCGGCGCCGGTGCTTGCGGAGGCCAATTTACGGCGAACACCATGGCTACTGTGATGGAACTGATCGGCCTTTCTCCCATGGGTACGGCCGCCGTACCTCAGGTGGACGCGCGCAAAAACGACGTAGCATTCCGCTGCGGGCAGGTCATCATGGACGCCGTGAAAAACGATTTGAAGCCGCGGGATATTGTGACCCGCGCGTCATTTGACAATGCGATTGCTTCGGTGGCGGCTACGGGCGGTTCCACCAATTCCGTGCTGCATTTACTTGCCATGGCCAAGGAAGCGGACATCGATTTAAAAATTGACGACTTCCAGGAAGTCAGCAATCGGACTCCCTTGCTGGTTGATCTGAAACCTGCCGGGCGGTTCGTCGCCGTCGATGTGGATAAAGCGGGTGGGATTGCGGTCATTGCCAAACGTCTGGCCGATGGCGGCTACGTGGACGGCTCGGTGATGACCATCACTGGAAAAACCTTCGCCGAAGAGGCCGCAAACGCAAAGGAAACGGCTGGGCAGGAAGTCATCCGCGCACTAGACAATCCGATTAAGAAGACGGGCGGCCTGGTAATCTTGCGAGGATCGCTCGCGCCGGAAGGCAGTGTGATCAAGGTAACCGGCATTGAGCGGAAGCAACAGCGTGGACCCGCTCGCGTATTCAACTGCGAGGAAAATGCCATGCAGGCAGTATTGCGCGGCGATATCAAGGCCAATGACATTGTTGTGATCCGGTACGAAGGCCCGCGTGGCGGTCCGGGGATGCGTGAAATGCTCGGAGTGACGGGAGCGATCGTCGGCGCGGGATTGTCTGACAGCGTAGCCATGGTTACGGATGGCCGGTTCAGCGGGGCAACTCGTGGATTCATGGTGGGCCATGTCGCTCCGGAAGCGCAGAGTGGCGGACCGATCGCAGCGGTTCAGGAAGGCGACATCATCTCGCTCGATATCGAGAAACGGACGATTGATCTTGAGGTCGCACCAGAGGTGTTGAAAGAACGTCTGGCAAAATGGAAGGCGCCGGCGCTTAAGTACGAATCAGGCGTATTCGCCAAGTACGTAGCACTGGTGACGAGTGCCGCCGAAGGCGCCATTACCTCACGGCCTGCCTAACACTCGTCCATATACAACAAAAGCCAGGATCGGGAAACACCGGTCCTGGCTTTCAATGAATTCTAAATTTATGCGTGCGCGTCAAGCATTTTCTGCAGGTCGGCCTTGCCCATTGAGCCGACGTGCTGGTCCACCACCTTACCGCCCTTGAACAGAAGCAGCGTTGGGATGCCGCGCACCTGGTAACGGGCAGCCGTTCCGCTGTTTTGATCCACGTTCAGCTTGCCGACCTTGACTCTACCCTTGTAGTCGGTGGCGACGGCATCCACGGTCGGCGTCATCTGACGGCAAGGACCGCACCATTCCGCCCAGAAATCCACCAACACCGGAACCTCTGAATTCAAAACGTCTTTGTCAAAATCGACTTCGTTAAACGTAAGCGTGTTATCACCAGCCATAATCTCTTCTCCGTAGTTGTAATGATGATTGAGGCGAGCCAAAGGATTCACCTGACCAAACGCTGGTAGAGCGCGTGATATTCCGCAGCCGAAGCATCCCAGGAAAAATTCTTCTTCATACCCCTTTCCATCATCTCACCCCAGCGTTTCCTGTCGCGATAGGCGGTCAGGGCGGCGCGGACTGTTTCCAGCAGAGCCGATCCCGAATACTTCAGAAACTTGAAACCCGTCTCCACATCAATGGTATCATCAAGCCCCCCAGTCGCGCGGACGATCGGCACCGTTCCGTATCGTAAGCTGTAGATTTGGTTGAGTCCACAAGGCTCATACCGGCTCGGCATCAGAAACATGTCCGCCCCGGCCTCCACCTTGTGTGCGATCGTTTCGTCATATTCCACCCGCACGGCGAAGCGGTCTGGATGCGCTAGGGTTAAATCCAGAAAGACCTTTTCATAACGCGCTTCTCCGCTTCCCAGCGCGGCCAGGCAGAGATCCTCCTGGGCAAGCTCTGCGGCCACTTCCTCGATCAGGTCGAATCCCTTCTGCCCGGCAAACCGGGAGACGATGCCAATAAGCGGCCGGTTGATATTGGCCACAGGCAACCCGAATGTTTCCAGCAGATCCCGCTTACAAATGCGCTTGCCTGCAAGATCGCAGGAATCATACGGGGCGGCGGTATAGCGGTCGCGGTCCGGGCTCCACTCCTCGTAATCGACGCCGTTCACGATGCCGGTTATGGACTCAGTTCGAGCGCGCAGAATGCCGTTCAGCCCAAAACCGAATTCACGAGTCTGAATCTCCTCGGCGTACCGCTTGCTGACGGTGCTGAGTGCATCGCTATAGAGAATGCCACCCTTTAATAGATTCACCATACCGTAAAACTCAAGGGCCTCGGGATGAAACAGACTATCGTCCAGGCCGATCTGTTTGAGCGCCGGTCTGGGAAACAGCCCCTGGTAGCCAAGATTGTGAATCGTGAGCAAAGTC
>JBBPYD010000059.1:0-31971 GCA_038200305.1 Bryobacterales bacterium | reverse complement strand
TAGCAAACCGCTGCTTTCGACCACTCAGCCACCTCTCCGGTTTTTGAGCGTTGCTTTATGGATAGTAACACGGCGGCGCAATCACTTTCATCAGTCTGGTCTCACTTTTTCCCGAAGATCGCCATCCACTGCACTTTCGGCACATGCTCACGATGCGATATGAGATGGAAGCCGTTCGATTCAATTTCGTGTTCGGCGTCGTTCTGGTTAAGGCGGATGTGCGTGAGCGCCGGTCGGTTCGCCATCGACTCCTCGTTCTTGTGACACTCCACCACGGCCAGCCGCCCGTCCAGTTTTAGCGCTTTTTTCAGGCTCGCCAGCACCTTGGCGGGATAGTCGATGTGATGGTACACATCCAGCATCAGGATCGCGTCCACAGCGTTGTCCGGAAGCTTTGGATTATCGGCCGCACCGAGAACAAACTGGACGTTGGTCAGTTTTTCAGCGGTGGACCGCTGGCGGGCTTTGTCCAGGAAGTCGGGGAAAATATCCTCAGCGATCACCTTTCCATTTGGTCCCACCGCCGCGCTGAGGAATGGGAGCATATAGCCCACCCCTGTGCCGACGTCCGCCACCGTCATCCCTGGTTTCAGCCCTATCGCGGACACCAGCTCTTTCGGCTTCTGATGGACATCGCGGTCAGCCCCGCCCAGGGAAGAGCCGACTCGCGCGCGATCTTCCGGCGTCTTGTAGCCCTCATTGGCCTTTTCGGCCACTTGCGCACACAGAGAACAACAGAGTATCGGAATAATCCAGATGCGTTTTTTCACAGCGGTTTCTCCATTGGCAATGCTAACGGGGGTTCGGTGAGGAAGTCCAGTTCGCTCATTTCAGCGACGGCTTCGCGGAGCGACTGCTCTGAGGTGGGCTCCACGGTGATCACAAATGGGAGCGCCTGCTTCGATTCCGACGGCAACTGCAGCACCGCGTCCAGGCTGATGTTCTTTGCCGCCAGAATCGCCGACAAGGCCGCGATAATGCCTGGCCGGTCGTCCACCAGGAATCTAAGGTAATATGCGCTCTTTTGCAGGGTCACGGGAATCGGTTTGTACTCACCCAGGCGTGGATGCGCAAACGGCGACACTCGATCCGGGCTTCCCGACCGAATCTCGCGGGCTACGCGCATCAGATCGCTGACCACCGCGACGCCCGTCGGATGTGGACCCGCGCCACGGCCGTAATAGAAAGTGTCTCCTCCAAAATGCCCGCGCACCCAGACGGCGTTATAGGCGCCCTGCACGCCGGCCAGAATGGTGGAGAGCGGAATCAGCGACGGACGCACGGAAAGAATCAGCCCATCCACAGTCTGCCGCGCGGTACACAGCAAACGAATGGTATGGCCCAGGCGATGCGCATACTGGAAGTCGATCGGTGAAATGCGGCGGATGCCACAGGTGTAGATATCGGATGGCGTGATCTTCTCGCCGAAAGCAAGCGCGGACAGGATCGCGAGCTTTGAGCGCGCATCAAACCCGTCCACGTCGGCGGTAGGGTCTGCCTCCGCGAAGCCCAGCCTTTGTGCCTCCGCAAGAACATCGTCGAATGCAGCGCCACTCTTCTCAATTTCGGTCAGAATGAAGTTCGAAGTTCCGTTCAAGATGCCGTAGAGCGACGTCACGCGGTCGCCGGAAATCCCTTCGCGCAGGACCGCATGGATGGGAATGCCTCCCGCAACGCTCGCCTCCATCGCTAAATTGATTCCGGCCCCGATGGCGCGATCCCAAATTTCAGCGCCCGCCAGCGCCATTAGCTCCTTATTCGCCGTGACCACGGATTTCTTCCGCTCAATGGCCTCGTTCACAATTTCGCGAGCCACTGTGGTGCCGCCCACCAGTTCGGCGACGATGTCCACATCGGGCCGCGCCACCAACTCGCGCCAGTTAGAGGTCTTGAAAACCCCATTCAACCCAGACGGAAGCTCTTTCGACCCGACGCCGCGGCTGCACACCGCCGACACGCACAGACCGAATCCGAGTTTTAACGAGATCTGCGCCGCGTTTTCAACCAGCACAGCCAAAGTACCCATACCGACATTGCCCAGGCCGACAATGCCCACATTCACCTGCTGCATATCCCGTTATTATGGCATCCGCCTTTTTTGGTGACGCTGTAGCTGGCCCATTCGTCTAAGCTTGTGAGAAGGCTCACCAAATGATCCGTGTTATCGCACTCCTATTCACGCTAACTCTTGCTTTCGCTCCGGGGCAGCAGGCGCGAGATCCATTAGAAAAGGAAGCAGCGGACGTCCGGCTACCCAGCGGAAAGATGCAGAAGGACGAGATCTTAAAGGCGGAGCACGCAAAGACCCTGGAAGACGCAACGGCTCTTGCCAAGGCGGCTGAAGACCTGAAGATTGAGCTGGAAAAGACGGACAGGCACGTCCTTTCAGTCGGCACGCTGAAGCAATTGGACAATATTGAGCGGCTCACGAAGCGCATGCGGTCGCGGCTAAAACGATATTAGCCTGTGTTAGCCTGAGGTTTCCTTCCGTTATGATCTCCATACGCGAAAAGACGCAGTTGATGAGCGCCTCTGAGATTGACCGCACGCTGGTCAGATTGGCGCATGAAGTTCTTGAGAAGACGGAGGATCTGAAGAAGCTTGCTTTCATTGGAATCCGCCGCCGCGGCGTGCCCTTGGCGGAGAGAACAGCACAGAAAATCGCAGCGCTTGAGGCTCTCGAAATCCCGGTGGGTATCCTCGACATCAACCTGTACCGGGACGACCTCTCCACAGTGGGTGTGCAGCCTGTTTTGAACGCTACCGAGATTAACTTTCCTGTGACGGGTAGAGACATCATTCTCTTTGACGATGTCCTCTATACCGGCCGCACGATTCGAGCCGCTCTGGACGCGCTGTTCGATCAAGGGAGGCCCGCCCGCGTGCAGCTTTGCGTGCTGATCGACCGCGGCCATCGCGAGTTACCCATTGAGGCCCGCTACGTGGGACGCATGGTGCAGACCACTGACGCAGAGATTATCGAAGTCAAGTTCCAGGAAATCGACGGGACGGAAAAGGTAATATTAGTAGAGAAGGTTAGCCCTTAGACCAGATGCTCTCACCTTAACCATGACCTTGACCGCCCAGCAGAAGTTTCTGGCTGGCTTCGCGCTGCTGCTGTTAATTCCGTTAATTTTATGCGTGATGGCCGCCCGCACCAGCCAACAACTTGCCGAATCCGCCGAAGATGTAGCGCATACAAACGGTATAGAAAAGCAGCTCGCCCATCTGCTTTCCGACCTCAAGGATATTGAGATGTCGGAACGCGAATTCATTCTTACCGGAAATCAGAAGCTGCTTGGATTCTTTAAAACCGGCCGGTCCAATATAGCGGGGCAAATCGCCAGGCTCAGAGAGTTGACATCCGACAACGAGCGCCAGAGGGTGCAGTTCGATCTGCTGGAACCGTTGATCCCTCAAAAATTCGATGAGATGGAGAAAGCCATCGAGCTTCGAAACACTGAAGGAGTGGCGGCCGCTTCTAAAGTAATCCTCATCGATGAGGGCACCCGCGCCATGGACGACATCAACACCGTTATCCAGAGAATGATGTTGGAAGAAGAGAGGCTGCTGCAAGTACGAACCAAGGCTCAGAAGAAGAGCTTCGCGCTGGCCATGGGCATTTTTGGCCTGATGCTGGTGTTGAACATCCTGCTTGTGTGGGCGCTTTCCGTCCTATTCAAGCGCGACGTGGCCAAACGGGAGAAGGAAGAGGAACGAATCCGGCAGCTTAACGCCGAGCTGGAGAGCCGCGTGGAGCAGCGCACCGAAGCGCTGCGGCGCTCCAACGAAGACCTGCAACAGTTTGCCTACGTCGCATCCCACGATCTGCAGGAGCCTCTGCGAATGGTGGCCAGTTACACGGAGCTTCTCAAGCGGAGATACAAAGGAAAGTTGGATGCGGACGCCGACCAGTTCATTGAGTACGCGGTGGACGGCGTCAGGCGAATGAATCAGTTGATTCAAGATCTGCTCGCGTACTCGCGGGCTGGAGAAACAGCGCCCGGCAGCCTGAAACAGGTCAACCCGGAGGACTTGCTGAAAACGTTGCTTGCGGATCTGCAAGTCATTATCAGCGACGCCGGCGCCACCATCACGCACGATCCGCTGCCGGAAATCGAGTTCGACCCTATACGGCTTTCGCAAATTTTTCAAAACCTGCTGACGAACGCCATAAAGTACCGTGGCGGCGGTCCGCCCAGAATTCACATTACAGCGCGTACTGGCACAACCGAAACCATCTTCGCCATCGCTGATAACGGAATGGGAATCGAACCAGAGTACTACGGTCAGATTTTCGGAATCTTCAAACGGCTGCATGGCCGCGAGTACGAAGGCACTGGCATCGGCCTGGCAATGTGCAAGAAGATTGTGGAACGCCATGGCGGCCGCATCTGGGTAGAATCGAAACCTGGAGAAGGCTCCACGTTCTCATTTTCCATACCAAAATATAGGGAAGCCCGCGCGGCCGGGGCAGCTTGACGCAAATCGATATGAACCGGGGCCTGTTAGGGATTGAGGGACTGGAACGGCCCGAAATTGAAGCCATTCTGGAGAGGGCGAAGTATTTTCAGCCCTTACAGAATGAGTCTTTCAAGCGTCTGGATACGCTTCGCGGCAAGATGGTGGTGAACCTCTTCTTTGAGGCGTCCACCCGCACGCGGATCAGTTTTGAAATAGCGGCCAAGCGGCTTGGCGCCGACTCGGTTTCCATTTCCGCTTCGGGCTCCAGCGTTTCAAAAGGCGAATCGCTGGTGGACACGCTGAATACGCTGGTTGCCATGCGTCCGGATGCAATCGTGATGCGGCATTCGGCATCGGGGGCTCCGCATTTCCTGTCGCGTTATCTGGCGACGCCTATCGTCAATGCAGGCGATGGCACGCATGAACACCCAACGCAGGCTCTGCTGGATGCGCGAACAATTCTGGATCGCCGGGAGCGACTGGATGGGCTGCGGGCCGTCATCATCGGCGATATCGCGCACAGCCGGGTGGCCCGGTCCAATGTTCACTTGCTTTCGAAATTCGGAGTGGACATTGTCCTTTGCGGACCTGCATCTTTGCTGCCGCGCGAGCTGGCTCAGATCGCTCCCGGTGTCACGCTGGAGCATAATATCCGGGACGCGATTCGCGAGGCCGATGTGATTATGATGCTGCGGGTGCAGTTGGAGCGGCAGCATGAAGCGGCGTATCCGGTGGGTGAATATTTCCGTTACTACGGATTGCGGCTGGAGCACTTCGCCCTTGCCAAGCCGAATGTCATCGTGATGCACCCCGGCCCCATTAACCGCGGCCGTGAGATCTCTTCCGAGGTGGCCGATTCGCAGCGATCCGTGATTCTGAACCAGGTGGAAAATGGAATCGCGGTCCGGATGGCCGTGCTTGAGAAGATTCTGCAATAGGCGCATGGGAACACTTTTAATCAAGAACGGCAGGGTAATGGACCCGGCCAGCAATTTCGACAGCACGGCCGACGTTCTGCTGGCGGACGGACGGATCGCTGCCATCGGACCCGGCCTGCAGGATCCTGGAGCCGAGCAATTCGATGCGTCGGGAATGGTTGTGGCCCCCGGCTTTATTGACATGCACGTGCATCTTCGCGACCCCGGCTTTGAGCATGCTGAGACCATCGAGACGGGCTCGCGAGCGGCCGCCGCGGGTGGTTTCACGTCTGTATGCTGCATGCCGAATACGAATCCGGTAAACGACAGCGCCACCGTCACCAGTTACATTGTGGAGCGCGCACGCCAGAGAGCCATCGTCAACGTTTTCCCAATCGGCGCAATTACGAAAGACAGCGCGGGCGAAGAACTGGCCGCCATTGGTTCCATGAAAGCGGCGGGCGTGATCGCGATATCGGATGACGGCCGGCCTGTGATGAATGCACGGGTGATGCGGCGCGCCATGGAAACCGCGGCCGCGCTGGATGTTCCGGTGATCAATCATTGCGAGGACCTTCACTTGAGCGCCGGCGGCGATATGCATGAGGGTGTGGAATCGGTCCGCCTGGGTTTGCGCGGCATCCCGTCCTGCTCGGAAGACGTGATGGTTGCACGCGATATTCTGCTGGCGGAAGTAACGGGCGCGCGCTATCACGTGGCTCACATTTCGGCCCAAAACTCCGTCGGAATGGTTGCGTACGCCAAAGCCCGGGGTCTGAAAGTCACTTGTGAATCGACACCGCATCATTTCGCTATCGCCGATTCGGACATGCTGCCTTACGACAGCAATTTCAAAATGAAGCCGCCGCTCCGCTCAAAGCATGACGTGCAGGCAATTGTGGAAGGGATCGCTTCCGGCGCTATTGACGCGCTCGCGACCGATCACGCGCCACATGCCGGCAGCGAAAAGATGCAGGAATTTGAGAAGTGCCCGTTCGGTATCATCGGGCTCGAAACGGCCATCGGCCTGACCACGGACGAACTGGTCCATACCGGTAAAATTCCGTTGATGAAAATGATCGCACTGTACACCACGGGTCCGGCTGGCGTGCTGCGGCTCGCGCAGCGTGCGGAATTGCGTGTGGGATACTGTGCCGACGTCACGATTTTCGATCCAGCCCGCGAATGGACGTATGATGTAAACCGGTCTGCCTCGAAGAGCCGGAACTCTCCGTTCCATGGCCGGCGATTTCGTGGCGGCCCCGTTGCTACCATCGTGCATGGGTCCATTGTCTGGCGCGCGGATTAAGATTGGAGATTACATATGGTGGTGAGAGAGATTCCACGCAGGCCGCGAACGTCGCGGAAGTTCTACATCATCGCTCTGATTGCCGCGATCCTGATCGCCGCCCGCACGCTGGCTTCTTACACCATCGAATACGAGTGGTGGAAGGAGATGGACCAGGTTGGCACCTGGGCCAACATGCTGCTCTACGGCATCGGCCCATTGATCGGGGCCATTGTTCTGGCATTCGTGGTCTTGTGGATTGGCCACGCGCGCGGCGTTAAGTTCGCCGGCTACCGGCTGGGCGATTATCCGCTCTACGCCCGCATTTCGACAATAGCGATTCTGGCGATTTCGGTATTGATCGCGCTCAGCACCATGGATTCGTGGACGGTGGTGCGCTATCTGGGGGCGCGGAGCATCGCCGCCGGCGCCGCCTGGCACGATCCGGTTTTTGGCCGGCCGCTTGCCTTCTATCTTTTCGATCTTCCGTTCTACTCGAATCTGCTCGGTCTGGTGCTGGGAATTACTTTCTTTGCGTTGATCGTCTATTGGCTCACCGCGCGAGGATGGCAACTCCGTCATATCTTTCCGCAGGGAAGGGAAGACGGCATGGCGTTCGACCTGCGCGACCTCCGGCTGCACGGCGCCATGGAATCGTCCTTCCTGCGCGGTGTGGCCACGGTTCTGCTGATTGCGCTGGCAGGGCGTTTTTTCCTGAGCCGGTACAGCATGTTGTTGAACGATCATCGCTTCATGGTGGGCATCGATTATGTGAATCAGAACATCGATCTTCCGCTCCGGTGGGCGTCCATCGCCGCCTGCCTCGCCGCCATTATTCTCGTCTGGGCGGGCCGCCTCCGCTATGCCATCGCACTGGCGGTGGTTCCGTTGCTTCAGTACGTTGTGCCGGGTGTGGTAAGCGGGCTGTACGTGGGTCCGAATGAGATTTCCATTGAGCGGCCCTACATCGCGCGTCACATTGAAGCGACACGGGCTGCGTTCGGAATCAACAGTCACATGGTGGAGAAGCAGTATCCCGCCAAACTGGAATCCCGCATCGACGTTTCCCAACACAAATCGGAGCTTGACAACGTGCGCCTGTGGGACTGGCGCGCTTTTCACGACACGATCACCCAGATTCAGGCGCTCCGCCAATACTACACGTTCACCGGTACGGACGTCGATCGCTACCAGATTGACGGGCAACTGCGGCAGGTGCTGTTGAGCCCGCGTGAGCTCGACGTCAGCCAACTGGCGGAGGCACGTGGCAACTGGATCAATCCGCACTTCATTTACACGCACGGATACGGTCTGGTGATGGCCGAGGCGAACCGGATTACGCCAAGCGGTCAACCCGTGCTGCTGATCCAGGATGCGCCGCCGAAGGTAAACACCAGCAGCCTCAAGCTGACTCGTCCCGAGCTCTATTACGGCGAAAAAATCCACGAGCCGGTGTTTGTCCGAACCAGGCAGCCCGAGTTCAACTATCCCGCCGGCGCCGACAATGTACATAGCCAGTACGAAGGCAAGGGCGGTATCCCGATTTCCTCATTTCTCATGAGGCTGTCGGCTGCGGTTGAGTACAGCGATTGGAACATTCTATTGACCGGCTACTTCACCGGAGAGAGCCGGATGCTGATCCGGCGTGACGTGAAGCAACGCCTGGAAACTTTGGCCAATTTCATTCAGTGGGATGCCGACCCGTACCTGGTGATTACTGACGCAGGACGGATGGTTTGGATGGTGGATGGCTATACTACGTCGAATCAGCATCCCTATTCGCGGATTGTGCAGATGGGCGAGATGGGCCCAGTAAACTATATTCGTAATTCGGTAAAGGCCACGGTGGATGCCTACGACGGTCACGTGTCTTTGTACGTATTCGACGCGGCGGACCCCATTATCCAGGCATGGCAATCCATTTTCCCGAAACTCTTTCAACCGGCAGCGAATATGCCTCCGGACCTGCGCAAGCATGTCCGTTATCCGGAGATGTTGTTCCGTGCGCAAGCGGAGATCTACCGCGCGTTCCACATGCAGAACCCGGAGTCTTTCTATAACAAGGAAGACCTCTGGGATATCGCAAAGAATATTTACGGGCAGGCCAAGCAGGCGGAAAATATGGAGCCGACGTATGTGATCGCCACTCTGCCAGGGGAGACGCAACCCGAGTTTCTGCTAATGCAATCGTTTACACCGCGAAGTAAGGACAACCTGATTGGGGTCATGATGGCCCGGTGCGATGGCGAGCACCTGGGCGAAATTGTGGTGCTGCTGCTTTCGAAGCAAAACCTGATATACGGCCCGCTTCAGATTGAGGCCAAGATCGATTCAGATCAAAACATATCGAAGGATTTGACGCTGTGGGGCCAGCAAGGATCGTCCGTGCTGCGCGGCCAGATGCTGGTGCTGCCTATTCAGGATACGTTTCTCTACATCGAGCCGATCTACATTCAAAGTTCACAAGCCCGTATGCCGCAATTGAAAAAGGTGGTGATCGCGATGGGAAACACCATTATTTACCGGGACACCTATGAGCAGGCGCTGGCGGAACTGGCGGGCGGATCGATGCCGTCTGAGACTGCGCCGCCGGTTCAGGTGACCAGCACGGCTCCCGTGCAAATGCGGCCCGAACCTCAGAAGAATGCCGCCCTGGATGCAATCCGCAATCATTTGAAGCGCTACCGCGAACTCTCGGCTCAGGGAAAATGGGCTGAGGCAGGCAAGGAACTGGAGGCGGTGGAAGCCGCGGTAGGACGCCAGTAAATCTCTTGACGCTGTCGTCCTGCTTGGCGGGGATGCCCTCGTTCCCCTGTATAATCGTGGACTATGAGATTCCTCCGGTCGCTTTTGACCCAAAGGTTTATCGTCTATGTTGTATTGTGTCTGTTCGGTCTAGCAGCATTGGTTGGTCTGTTTATCTTCGGTCCTCCAACCTATATAGTGCCGGATGCGATCCACGCTCAATCAAATAATGTAGTTGGCCAGACGGCGTGGCATGACGTGTTACTTATTCAGAAGAGCAGCTTACTCACGTTGCTACTGATCCCAATGGCGACGATCATGATAACGGTCAGCCTTTTCGAGATCATTAAGTACGCTGCCGAGTTCGCCGTAGGCTATTGGACCGGGCAACATCGCTTCGACGAATTTTTCGGCGATAAGGCCTCAAGCAACGGTAAGAACGGGGTGAGCTTTCTTGAGCCGACCGATATTCCTACGCTGTTAGAGCTGATTTCGCCGGGTATAAGCACAAATATGGATAGGCCTGAAAAAAATCGATTCTTCAAAGCGCGGCAATGGGTCAACCGGTGGGACACAGAAGGGGCCAAGGCGATCCGGGAAATGTTTCAAGAGCGTGGTTATGACCCACCTGAATTGAGTCACTCATTGCAGGATGTAGATGTCACCACTCCTTTTGCGTTCTCTATGGGGCTTGGTTTTACAGAAGAGACCGGCAGAGTAGTCCAAGAAGCCTGCGATCCATGGCTGCGAATATCTAAATCGGGATCTGGCGATTGGATAGAACTGCGACACCAGCTATTACCCGATTCCGTCACTCTTTTTAAGGGCACAGAACGATCTAAAGGTAAGGAGTTCCGGGAGGTCATTCCCGATGCGTGGGACCAAACAAAATGGGTTGCTCATCCGGAGCAAGTTCGGGACTATGCGATTATCCTGCGTCATACGCGCAAGCACACAACAGCAGGCAGGTTCTTTTTGTGCTCGGAGGGTTTACTGAATATGGTACCGCGGCTGCTGGGAAGTATCTTGCTGAACATTGGCCCGGCTTATGGAAAGACCACGTGAAGGGTAAAGCTCACAGCGGAGGGATGGGGGACTTCATGCTGATGATCGAAGGCCCATCAAGCGCCGACGATATGTCCAAGTGGAGGATCGATCTAAATTTATCTCCAATAACGCCAGCTCGCCTAAACGATCCCTATCATATTGATTGTGAATGGTCGCGGCGAGTATCCCAACCTGTGCGACTGGATAGAAAGCCAAATACTCCTCACCAAGCCGGCTAAGAGGGAAATGGCCAGTCCTGCAAGGACTCCACTTCTCACCCTATACTGGATATGAGACTGTAATTCGTACGAGTGGTACACCATGACACCCATTAATGTCTCGAAAGCCCGGGAAGAGTTTCCCGAAATCGTAAACCGCGCCGCTTACGGGAAGGAGCGGACCATTGTCTCCCGCCGTGGGAAAGACCTGGCCGCAGTCATTCCGATAGAAGACCTCCGTCTCCTGGAGCGGATCGACCTTGAAGAGGCCCGCGCCGCTCTGAAAGAGGCGGAAGAGAAGGGAACCATCAGTCTGCAGGACCTCATTCGGGAACTGGGGGATTGATCCCTGGCCTACCGGGTTGAAGTCACTCCCGCCGCTGAGAGATATATCCGCAAGCTCGATCCTCACGTCCGGAAGCAAGTGAACCGGGTATTCTCCGCCTGGAAGTGAATCCACGTCCTCATGGGGTGGAGAAGATGGAGGCTAAAGAAGCTCTACCGCGTCTACGTGGGGCCGGGAAAGAACTACCGCGCCGTTTATCAGATTCGGGATGAAGTCCTTCTGGTCCTGGTGGTGAGGGTGGGCGACCGGAAGGAAGTGTACCGCCGGATGAAGTGAAGCCTAGTGAGATGCCTGGGTCTTATTAGCGGGTTGGTAATTTGTGTACGTCTCTTGTTCGCGGGTGCGAATTGACTTTATCCCCAGAATTTTGGCATTCACATCCTGTTCAAAGCGGCTGGGCAACCATAAATTGGCATTTACTGGGGTCTGTTCAAACTCGAAACTGGTGCCCGGTCCCACCTTGGCGATAAATAGCGCGTAGCTCACCGGCTTGATCACTTCGGCCTTCACTTTCATCCAGTGGTAGCCGGTTTTATCCACCCAAAGCCGGCCCTTCATTCCTGTCAGCACCTTAGCTTCCTGGTTTAGAGGGCGGTAATCCGGCCTGGGCTCTGCATCCAACACGTATGCTGGACGCCCATTCACCATGTCCTCACCGACGAACTTAAAGTTGAACGCAAATACCATCTGCTGCATCATCAAATGGTCGCTACGCCTACTCTTCTGATACTTTGTAATCCGCGCGCTACGGGCGGAGGCTGATTCAGACCGCCGCTTTGCGATCTCTTTCTGAAGCTTTTCCTCTTCCTTGCGTTGATCTTCCGCCGAGAGAGGCTTTCCATTCACTGCCAACAGCTTTTCGTAAGGCGAGCCCTCAATCATTAACACTTCAATGGTCTTCTTGGAAACAGATGTTTGTTGGCCCGACGAATCCAATTTTGTCTGAACGTCAGTTTCCCGATGAGTGTATTTAGGAATCGCCTGGAAGTCGGCGTCATTGACAGCTACGGATTTCCGTACAATTTCCTTTGCGTCCGGCTGCACGGCTATTGCGGCAGCGGCAAACAACAGGATCGCCAAATCCATCATTCCGTCCCCTCCACGTACAAAGAGAGCAATTTACGTGCCATTCCGCGATTATTCGGGCCGGTATTCGATGACGACGGCGGTGATGTCGTCATTCTGCACGGCTCCTTCAGTGAACAGGTCCACGGCGTCCATAAGGTCTTGGTGTAATTCGGTACAACTCGATCCGGCATGATCCTCGATCACCCGTTTCATCCGGGTTGCATCGAAAAACCTGCCTTCCGTGTTTGCCGCCTCAGTGAGTCCATCGCTGTACGCTACTAGTTTGTCTCCAGGTTGGACCTGGAGTTCCTCCACCGCGTAGTCCGCCATATCCAGCATTCCCAGTGGCATCCCGGTGGTTCCTAACACTTTGATCTCGCCGCTCGCGCGGATCAGATACGGAGTGCAATGGCCCGCGTTGGCCCACCGCAGCAGGCCGTTCCGGTCCAAAGTGCAATAGAACACGGTGGCGTACTTCTCGCCTGCCGTCCTCTCATTCAGGAACCGGTTCATGCGGGTCATCATCTGCTCAATCTGGCCCGCACCCTCTTCCAATGTAAGGAACGCGCCTTGCAGCAGAGCGGCAAGCAGGGCGGAACTTACGCCTTTGCCCGAAACGTCCGTCACCGTAACAGACCAGCAGTCTGGACCGATCAGTTTCACATCAAAGTAATCACCGCCCACCTGGTGCGATGGAATGCTCGAGCCGGCAGCGCGGAACCAGCCCGAGGCCGGCAATTTGCGTGGCAACAGGCTTTCTTGAATCTCCCGTGCGATTCCAATTTCCTCTTCCAGCTTTTGCTTATCACGTTCTTCTTCAAGCAGCCGTGCATTCTCAAGAACCGTGGAGGCCTCCAGCGCCAATGTCTGCAGTAGTTCGCTATTCCCCGAGGACAAATCCACCGCGGACTGGCGCGAATCCAAATAGATCAGACCCACCGTTTCATCCATAGCGGACACCATGCAGGTTTCTTCGGAATTGCGGGATCGCATATGTACCAGAGGCACGCAAACCACGTTTCTCTGGCCAGTGCCAGGGTTGAGCGTCATCGTCAGCAGATCCCGGCGCTCTTGCAGCGCCCGTTGGATGGTGTCTACCGGAACATCCAGTTGATCTTTCGACAGCGCTTGTCCGTCACGATCGCGCGCGACCCTGATATCCAGACCGTTATTCAGCCGCAACAGCAAAAAGCCGCGTTCCGAGCCAGTTACCGCGAGCGCCGCGTCCACCACTGCTGCCAGTACGTCGTCGGTCGAAAGGGAATTCCGCATTGCCCGCGCCACTTCCACCAATGCGCCGAGCTTCGAAAGATCGCCCGTTCCCGCCGCCGCTTTAGGGGCGGAGAGCTGGTCGAGAAGCCGGTTGAACTCGCCTTCTTCGAAACTGAAGATCAGGCTATACGAATCCTGAACGCCAAATTCGATCCGGTCCGCATTCGTCAGCTTGTGCCGCGAGATTCTGGTTCCGTTGACATGGACTCCGTGGCTGCTCTTCAGATCTTCAATGTAGTATTCCCCGTTTTCCGTGACGATTCGGGCGTGATTGCGCGATGCGCGGTTATCCCGCAACACCAGGTAACTATCGGACTGTCTGCCAATGGAGAACGGAAGTGGATGCAACGGAACCCGGGACTGGATTCCGGAAGGTTTGATTACGAGGAGAGAAGCCGCTTTGGCAGCCTGGGCAGCCTGGCCGGGAAGGGGCATTTAAGAACCACGCTGTAAAGCCGCTTCCTTTACTTCATTTGCCCGCAGCACCTGGCAGTGGGAGCAATAGCCGCCCACTTCTGTCCGTGCCAGCACAATTTGAAAACCGAAGTGCGATTCCACCTGACGCCGGAGTCTTTGCAGAGGTTCACCAAAAAATTCTTCCACCTTGCCGCACCGGAGACAGATAATGTGCGCATGTTCCTGCTTCATGCGGGTTTCGTAAAAATGCTGGTCGCCGCCGATGTGCATCAGGTCGAGCTCATCCACCAGCCCGCCTTCCTTCAGCATTTTCAGCGTGCGATAAACGGTGACCCGGTTTAGTTTTGGATCCTGCTCCTTGGCCAGCAAATACAGCCGCTCCGCGTCAAGATGTTGGCCTGACTTGTCGATCAGCTCAAGCAGGATATTACGCTGCCGCGTAAGCCGTACGCCCCTCTGCCGAAGCGAATCCTTGATGCCTGCAAGCGCCATTTTAGAGCCGGGCTATCCGTTGGGACGTTCCGCGGCCAGGAGCGGTACAAACCCAACAGCAGGAGGGTGTCATATGATTTGACTTTACCATGGACAGCCGTAATTCCCTGCACCGGAGAGCGAGAGGTAAGCGGAAGTAGATTATGGAAAAGGCCAACATTTCTCTTGAAACCAGTTTGCCGTTCAGGCTGGGCCGGGCGGGTGGTGCGGGAGCGCCCGCATTCGGATCTTCTGGCGCGTCACTACGGTGAAGTAACCTGCCCAGGATGGCTGGGACCGCAGGCGGAGAAAGCTAACGCTGCGTCAAAAGCGTGCGGCGAGTAGAGGTGCAAAGGGCAAGAACTTCCACGTCAGGTGCTCCGGAATTGGTTCGGCGATCCAAAGCACGTCGAAGCCAGCCTCACGAAGTGTTGCAACCGCCCGGGCGAGGAAAGTTCTCGTCAGCGAGGAAGCTCACGCCGGTCACATCAATCCATACCTAAAACATAACAGAATGCCCACCGCCAGTATTCGTTGGAGCGCATTAGTTTTTTGATTGTTTCAACACCCCTTGAGATCTTAGGGGAGTTGTGGCATACTCCCCTAAGAAGCCATAGGGAGTAGAATGAAATCGCCCTCACTTGACGTCGTTCGCGGGACCCTCGATATTCTGATTCTTAAAACATTAAGCCGGGGTCGGCTGCATGGATATGCGATTTCAAGCGTGATTCGTCAACAGACGGAAGAGGCGTTGCTTGTTGAGGAAGGCGCCCTTTATCCTGCGCTCTACCGCATGGAGGCCAAGGGTTGGCTGCAAGCGGAGTGGGGCGTTTCGGAGAACAATCGCCGTGCCAAGTACTACCAACTCTCCCGCGAGGGCCGCCTTCGCCTTCGTGCTGAGGTGAAGACCTGGGAAGCGTACACTGCGGCCGTTGCCAAGGTTTTGAACGCAACCCGTCTACCTCTTCCGCAGGAGCCCTGATGTCGAGAATCCTCCTTTGGCGCCGCTATCTGCGCATGTTTGGCCCTGACATCGAGGCCGATGTGGAAGAGGAGTTGCAGTTCCACTTAGACGCCAAGGTGGACGAGTTAATTGCGGCGGGATGGAAACTCGAATCAGCGCGCGCCGAAGCGCGGCGGCACTTCGGAGACTTGGCTAGGGTAAGCGAGACGTGTCAGCACATCGGGAAAAGGCGAGAGAGATCAATGGAACACGCCGAGTACTTAAGAGGTTGGTGGCAAGACTTTACCTATGCCGCGCGGCAATTGCGCCATCGCTGGGGGACCACGCTGCTGGTAGTGCTGACGCTCGGGATGGGGATCGGTGCGGTCGTCTCAGTTTTCAGCATGGTGGATGCCGTATTGCTGCGTCCATTGCCGTTCCCCTCTCCCGACCGCATCGTGACCATTTGGTCTACACGTCAGGGGCGCGACGATGTGGTTACACCGCGCAATTTCGATACCTGGCGGCGGGAGAGCCGATCTTTTGATCGTCTTGCAGCTCTCCAGCGGAGCACATTCACGCTGTCTCAGGCAGGTGCCGCTACACAAGCCGCCGGTGGTCTGGTGTCCGCCGATTACTTTTCGGTTTTTGGCCTCTCACCTGAGCTTGGCAGAACCTTCACGGTTGAAGAGGATCGCCGCCCCAGGGCACACTTGGTTATCTTGAGTCACCGGTTATGGCGGACGCGATTCGGAGGCGACAAACAGATCCTGGGAAGCCAGATTCGCCTCAACCGCGAGCCTTACACCGTCATCGGAATTATGCCGCCCAAGTTCGATCTGCGCGCCGACGCCGAACAACTCTGGGTACCGCTAGCGTTAAGCGGCCAGGAAATGAGCTGGACTGGTGGTATCTTGTACGTCGTCGGCCGATTGCGGCCGCAGATTACACGCGAGCAGGCGCAGGCCGGGATGTCCGTTCTCGCGCGCAGCTTAGAGGCTCAGTACCCTGAGATGAACAGGGGGCGGGGAATCCGCGTGGGGGATTTCGCTGCCGATCTGGTAGGTGAGTACCGTCAACGGCTTTTGTTGCTTTTGGGTGCAGTTGGCTTTGTTCTCCTGATCGCGTGCGCTAATGTCGCGAATTTGCTGTTAGCACGGGGTGCCGGCCGTGCTCAGGAACTCGCGGTGCGGGCGGCCTTGGGTGCGAGCCGTGTTCGAATCATTCGCCAGCTCCTCACGGAAAGTCTGTTTCTGGCGCTTTCCAGTACGGCGTTCGGCCTGGTTGCAACAATGTGGGTCACCAGCGTTGTACGATCGGTAGGCGTTGGAGCAATACCCCGTCTAACCGATGCCAGCGTCAATGGCTTCGTGCTTGGGGGCGCGCTGGGGCTTGCATTAGTGAGCACATTGCTTTCGGGATTGTTACCGGCGGTGCGCGCCGCTCATGTGGATATCCAGAGCGTGCTGCGGCAAGGAGGCCGAAGTTCGCCGGGGTTTGTGCGGGATAGTGTTCGGAGTTCTTACATTGCGGCTGAGGTTGCCCTTACGCTGGTTCTACTGGCCGGCGCAGGACTGTTGATCCGGACAGCTATTGCGGCGGAACGCGTGCAGCCAGGGTTTTCGCCGCAGCACGTGGTGACCGGCCGCACCGCGTTACCGCTTAACACCTACACCACGGCTGAACAGGTGGTGCGCACCTACGAACAATTGTTAGAAGCTTTAGCGAACCGGCCAGGAGTAGTCTCGGCGGCACTCACTTCGAAAGTACCGTTGGGAACAAGCACTGTAGGCTTGGCTCTGAAACCAGGAACAGTGACTCCGCCGATGAAAGAAGAGCTTGCGGCCGAATTGCGCTACATCAGCTCTGGCTATTTCACTACTATGCAGATTCCATTACGGCGCGGGCGGGAATTCAATGAGCATGACCGTAGCAGTTCGACGCAGGTAGCCATTGTAAATGAGATCTTAGCGCATCGGCTCTGGCCAGCACAAAATCCGGTAGGTCAGCAACTCCGGCTACCGGAGCTGGATACTGGAAACGCTACATGGCAGGTCGTGGGCGTAGTTGCCGATGTACGTGATAACGGACTGATGAACGAGCCGCCGCCCGCCCTGTATGTGCCCCTCGCGCAAGTTTCAATTAATCCTTGGCATTGGGTGGAGCAGTCGCTCTACCTTGTGGCGCGCACGCGTACAGACACCATGGCCGTGTCCGATCCCCTGCAAGCGGCATTACGAACTGTGGATCCAGAACTGCCGCTGGGAGACCTGCGGTTGATGGAGGAGCGGTTAGCTCAATCGGTATCCATCGCGAGGTTCTACACTCTGTTGCTGACTATCTTAGGAATGTGCGGGCTCGTGCTGACCGCCGCAGGCATCTATAGTGTTGTTGCCTACTTTGTGAGCCGTCAGCGTGGCGAGATCGGTCTTCGCCTTGCTCTCGGTGCGACCCCATCCGCTGTGTTGTTGCTCGTCATCCGGCAGGGAATGCGGCCTGTGGCGATCGGCATCGTGCTCGGGTTGACCGCGTCGGTGGCAGTGGCGCGGTTGCTCGCGAGTCAACTCTATGGCGTAACCGCTGCCGACCCGGCTACCTTGGCAGCAGTTGCAACCGTCCTCGCCGCAGTGGCCGCACTCGCCTGCTATTTACCCGCGCGCCAGGCAGTCAAGGTAGACCCGTTGGTTGCGCTTCGGGACGAGTAGATCGGCGCCCATGTAGAATTGTGGTGCGCCACGCATGAGTCTCTTCAAGAAAGTCCTGGTCGCCAATCGTGGCGAGATTGCCGTCCGGATTATCCGCGCACTCCGGGAAGCGGACATTCCCAGTGTCGCGGTCTATTCCGATGCCGACCGTGCCGCTCTCCATGTGCAAATGGCGGATGAAGCCGCATACGTTGGACCCGCGCCGTCATCGGAGAGTTATCTCCGCATTGACAAGATCGTGGCGGCCGCGCAAATGCATGGCGCCGATGCGATCCATCCCGGTTATGGCTTCCTCAGTGAGAATGCCACATTTGCCGCGGCCTGCGAAGAGGCCGGCATCATCTTCATCGGTCCGTCCTCCGCCAGCATTACCCAATTAGGTTCGAAGACCAGCGCGCGGAAGATCGCGAAGGAGGCAGGCGTCCCCACGGTGCCGGGAACCATGGAAGGTGTCTCCGATCCCGCCGCCGCGCGCCGGATTGCACGCGAGATTGGTTACCCGGTCATCATCAAAGCTGCCGCTGGCGGGGGCGGGAAGGGCATGCGGCGCGTCGATAGCGAAGACGAATTTGAATCCGCACTGCGCGATGCGGCAAGCGAGGCCGAACGGTCCTTCAACAACGGCGAAGTCTACATCGAGAAGTTCATCATTTTCCCCCGGCACATTGAGATCCAGGTGCTTGGGGATCGCCACGGCCACATGATCCACCTGGGCGAGCGTGAATGTTCCATCCAGCGCCGCCATCAAAAAGTGATTGAGGAATGTCCGTCGCCGTTGATGCCGCTAGATCCCGATCTGCGTTGCAGAATGGGGGAAGCTGCCGTGCGCGCCGCGAAACTGGCCGCTTACTACAACGCGGGGACGGTGGAGTTCCTGGTGGACGCGGATCGCAATTTCTACTTTCTGGAGATGAACACGCGTCTGCAGGTAGAGCATCCGGTAACCGAACTGGTTACGGGTCTCGATCTGGTGCATTGGCAACTGCGCATTGCCGCAGGCGAACGTCTCACGCTGGAACAGCAGGACGTCCGATGGTGCGGAGCGGCGCTGGAATGCCGCATCTACGCGGAGGACCCGGACAATCAGTTCTTCCCGTCACCGGGAAAGATCACGTCACTGCGAATTCCCTCCGGCCCAGGCATCCGCCTCGATTCCGCGATCTATCCTGGATGGACGGTGCCGATCGATTACGACCCGCTACTGGCGAAACTCGCCGTCTGGGCCGGCAGCCGGGAGCATGCAATCGAGCGGATGCTTCGCGCGCTGGATGAGATGTCCATCACGGGAATCAAAACGAACATCGGCTTCTTCCGCCGCATCCTGAATGACCCAGAATTCCGCGCGGGTAAGCTGCATACCGGATTCATCGACGAGTTCTTCCAGCGCGAGCCCGTTTCGGATTCAATCTGCAAGGACCTTGAGACGATTGCGATGCTAGTAGCGCTTGAATCGCCCCAGGAACGAAATAGCGCGTCTTTGCCACCCGGCGAATCGCCTTCCAAATGGCGGTCTGAAGGCCGCAGCCAGTTACTTCGATAGCGGTCACGCTCTGGATAGAATAAAAGATCATCAGGAGAGTGGATGCAAAAGGAAAGTTGTGACATCGGACTAATTGGCTTGGCTGTGATGGGCCAGAATCTGGTCTTGAACATGAATGACCATGGCTATCGCGTGGCCGTGTTTAATCGGACGGTCTCTAAAGTTGACGAATTCATCGCGCATGAGGCCGCGGGCACGCAGGTGGTGGGCACGCACTCGATTCCAGAATTGGTTGAGTCGCTGAAGAAACCCCGGCGCGTGATGTTGATGGTAAAGGCTGGCGATACGGTCGACCAGATGATCGGCACGCTGCTGCCGCACCTGGAGGCGGGAGACATCATCATCGACGGCGGCAACTCACACTTTCCAGACACGAATCGCCGGACCAAGGCTCTTGCAGAGAAGGGAATTCTGTTCGTGGGCACGGGCGTTTCCGGAGGCGAGGAAGGCGCTCGTTTTGGGCCGTCGATCATGCCGGGTGGGAACCCGGCCGCCTGGCCGCATGTGAAAGAAATTTTTCAAGCCATTGCCGCGAAGGTGGAAGATGGGACGCCGTGCTGCGACTGGGTTGGGGAAGATGGCGCGGGTCACTACGTCAAGATGATCCACAACGGCATTGAGTACGGGGATATGCAGCTAATCTGTGAGGCATACCAGTTGCTGCAGGACGGGCTCGGATTGAATACGGAGGAACTTCATGACGTGTTCGAAGAATGGAATAAGGGCGAACTGGACAGCTTCCTGATCGAAATCACCAGTCAGATTTTCGCCAAGAAAGACGAAGACGGAACGCCGCTGATCGACAAGATTTTAGATACCGCCGGACAGAAGGGCACCGGAAAGTGGACCGTTATCAGCGCGCTGGATTTGGGTACTCCAGTGACTCTGATTGGAGAGGCCGTGTTCGCCCGGTGCCTCTCGGCGTTAAAGGAAGAGCGGGTAACGGCGTCCAAGATCTTGACTGGCCCCGAGCATACTGTAGAACAGGACCGTAAGGGCTTTATTGAAAATGTGCGACGCGCTCTGTACTGCTCTAAAATGATTTCCTACGCGCAGGGATACATGCTGCTGCGCGAAGCGGCGAAAGAGCAGAAATGGAACTTGAATTTCGGGGGCATCGCCTTGATGTGGCGCGGCGGTTGCATTATCCGGAGCCGTTTCCTGGGCAAGATCAAGGAAGCGTACGATAAGAATCCGGAGCTGACGAATCTGCTGTTGGACGATTTCTTCAGCAAGCTGCTAATCGAATATCAGGCATCCTGGCGGCGTGCGATCATTCAAGCGATTCAACACGGCGTTCCGACGCCCGCGTTCTCCACGGCGCTCTCCTTCTACGATGGATACCGCACGGCGCGCCTGCCAGCGAATCTACTGCAAGCCCAGCGGGATATGTTTGGCGCTCACACGTATGAGCGCGTTGACAAACCGCGCGGTGAGTTCTTTCATACCAATTGGACGGGGCGCGGCGGCAGAGTCTCTTCCGGCACGTACAACGCGTAACTGAAACGTGATGGGAACTTTCGGGAAAGTCACGGTATCTATACTGCCATGCCATGTGGCTGTGTACTGCTCGCCTATACCGCTATTTCGACCCTTTATGATGGCCCGCCCAGGACTCTTCAGTTTCAGATTGACTCCTAGCAAAACCAAGGCTGGGGATTGCACGATATCAATCGCCAGATTATCCGATGCGAAGTCGCGATAGCCAGCGAAGGTTCCCGCATGAACCGATGCGAGCAGGATTATTTTATCCACTACTTCATTCATGATGAACACTGGACGCAACATACACTTTATTTACGGCCCGGGAACCTGGCATTTCGCATTGACGATACAGCCCGCACCGCGTTTGGTGGCGAATGCAGTTGCATGTGGGAAACGCTCAAAGAGTGGGCACGGATCAAATTGCAGGCCACGGAGTGGTGCGCTATCGTTCTGTGGATGAAAAGGGCGAGGAGACCGAGTTTAGTTTAGCGCCTGCCCTGGTCTGTGAAGTCATGGAGGAGGTACACACATGGCCAGGTACGTTCGGAATCCCTGGAGCCAAATGGCGTTATCGTGTGATCTCTTATCAACCCGGAGAGCCTGACACGAACGTATTTCGGTTGCCAGCCGGTTACATCCTAAAAGAGAACCGCCGACCGGACTGTACCTTCACAAAATCGAATCCGCCGGGGCATCCGGCACGTATTCGCGGCTCCGACGGCCGAAGTTGTGAGAGGCCCATAAACGGAACCGGTCCAAGTATAGATAAATCACCGGCGTCGTGTACAAGTTCAACAACTGGCTTACCAATAGGCCGCCCACAATCGTGATGCCGAGCGGACGCCGCAATTCAGAACCAGTGCCGCCCATCACCGCGAGCGGAACGCCTCCCAGCAGTGCAGCCATGGTGGTCATGACGATAGGACGGAAGCGCAGCAGGCACGCTTTGAAAATTGCATCCCGTGAAGACATGCCTTCCTTGCGCTCCGCATCCAGCGCGAAGTCGATCATCATGATCGCGTTCTTCTTTACAATGCCGATCAACAAAATAATGCCGATCAGGGCGATGAGGCTCAATTCCACGCGGCAAATCAGCAACGCGAGCAGCGCGCCAACGCCGGCCGATGGCAACGTGGATAAGATCGTAATCGGGTGAATGTAGCTCTCATACAGAATCCCGAGGACGATGTACACCGTGATCAGAGCCGTCAGAATCAGGAACGGCTGATTCGCCAGCGAGGCTTGAAAGGCCTGGGCGGTCCCCCGGAAACTGCCTTGGACGGAGGAAGGCATTCCAATCTCCCGTTCCGCGCTGTCAATCGCATCCACGGCCTGCCCCAGCGCGACATCCGGCGCAAGGTTGAACGATAGCGTGATGGCCGGAAAGGGCCCCTGGTGATTCACGGCAAGCGTGGTGCTGGTATTCTCAAAATGCGCGAATGAGCTCAATGGAACTTCCACGTTGTTTGACGATCGGACGTAAATTTCCTTCAGCGCATTCGGATCCTGTTGAAATTTCGGATCTACTTCCATTACCACGTGATACTGATTGAGCTGCTTGTACATCGTGGAGACCTGCCGCTGGCCGAACGCATCGTACAACGCATCGTCGATAACCTGCGGCGAAATGCCCAATCGTGAGGCTGTATCCCGGTCGATCACCAACGTCAACTGCATGCCGTGACTCTGCTGGTCGGTGTTCGCGTCCCTGATCTCCGGCAAGGTGCGTATCTGCGTTAGCAGCCGTTGCGACCAGACGTTCAGATCGTTAAGATTGTCCGCGCTGAGCGTGTATTGATACTGGGAATTGCTACCTCGCCCTCCCACTCGCACATCCTGCGAAGCTTGCATGAAAAGTGTCGCGGCGGGTATGCGCGCAATTTTTGGGCGCAGCCGGGCAATCACTTGATCCGCACTCACTTTGCGTTCGTCCAGAGGCTTCAACTGAATGAACATGCTGGCCCGATTGGCTGTCCCGCCTCCAGTGAAACCGACCACGTTGTCCACCGCTGGATCGGCTCTTACAATATCAATGAACTGCCCCAGCTTCTGCCGCATCGCGTTGAACGAGATGTCCTGATCCCCGACAATGGAGCCTCCTAGGCGGCCGGTATCCTGCTGTGGAAAGAAACCTTTTGGCACTACGGTGTACAGGAAAACATTCAACGCGATGGTCGCCCCGGTTACGATCACAGTCAATTGAGGATGCGCCAACACCCAGGCGAGGCTGGATTGGTAACGCCCCAGAATCCAGTCGAAGAAGCGTTCGCTGAGGCGATACATGCGGCCGTGCGGACGGTCGTGCTCGGATTGCAAAAACCGGGCGCACATCATGGGAGTTGTGGTCAGCGAAACGACCAATGACACGGCGATCGCCACCGCGAGTGTCACCGCAAATTCCCGGAAAAGGCGTCCAACAATGCCGCCCATTAGCAGGATCGGAATGAACACGGCGATTAGGGATGTGCTCATGGAGAGTACGGTGAAACCGATCTCCCGCGATCCGAGCAGCGCCGCTTCCATGGGACGCATCCCCTGCTCCAGGTGCCGCGAGATATTCTCAATCACCACGATGGCGTCGTCCACTACAAATCCGGTGGAGATGGTGAGAGCCATCAAGGACAGGTTGTCCAGACTGTATCCAACCAGATACATCACTCCGAACGTCCCCAGCAAGGAGAGAGGGACCGCGACGCTTGGAATGATGGTGGCCCAGGTATTCCGAAGGAACAGGAAAACCACCATGATGACAAGAGCGATGGAGAGCAGCAGTGTGAACTGAACGTCGTCCACTGATGCCCGGATGGTGGCGGTGCGATCCATCACCACCGTGAGATCGATGGCTTTCGGAATGGAGGCGCTGAGCTGTGGAAGCAGGGCCTTCACCCGATCCACGGTGTCAATCATATTGGCGTCGGGCTGGCGGAAGATAATGATCAGCACCGCGGGCTTGCCGTTCGCAAGGCCGGCATTGCGCCGGTCTTCCACTGAATCCTGAACGTCCGCCACATCGCCCAGTCTGACGCCGGCGCCGTTTCGGTAGGTGACAATCAGCTTGCGGTATTCAGCGGCCGTCATTAGCTGGTCGGTGGTGTCGAGTACCCAGGTGTTGGTCTGGTCGGAAAGCGAGCCCGTCGGCCGGTTGGCGTTGGCAGCGTTCAACGCCGTCCGAATCTGCGTAGTGCCGATTCCGTAGCCGTTGAGCAGCTTGGGATTCAACTCGACGCGAACGGCCGGCTTCGCGCCTCCACCCACAAATACCTGGCCCACGCCCTCCACCTGAGCCAGTTTTTGAGCCAGAATGGAGTCCGCCGCATCGTACATGCGGCTCACTTCGTAGCGATCCGACGTTAGCGCAATAATCAGGATCGGAGAGTCCGCCGGATTGACTTTTCTGTACCTCGGATTCATCGGCAGTGCCGCCGGCAACTGCCCACGGGCAGCGTTAATAGCCGCCTGCACGTCCCGAGCCGCGGCTTCGATATTACGGCTTAAATCGAACTGCAGAACAATGCTAGTGGATCCGAGTTGACTGGAGGAAGTCATCTCCGTCACGCCTGCGATGCGGCCGAACTGACGCTCCAGCGGCGTTGCCACTGACGACGCCATGGTTTCCGGACTCGCACCCGGCAGACCGGCCGACACCTGAATAGTTGGAAATTCCACTTGCGGCAGAGGCGCCACCGGAAGCAGCCTATAGGCAATGGCCCCGGCCAAAGCAAGACCCGCGGTGAGCAGCGAAGTCGCCACAGGACGGCGGATGAATGGAGAGGAGAGGCTCACGGCTAATCCGTTGATGCTGTCAGTGGCTCATCGGCAGCGCCACGCAACCGGAATGCACGGAACCGGCTTGCCAGCCGGTCGAAAAACAGATAAATGACCGGGGTCGTATACAGCGTCAATACCTGACTGACAATCAGGCCGCCGATGATCGTGATACCCAGAGGCCGCCGCAGTTCGGAACCGGTGCCATGCCCGAACGCGAGCGGAACCGCACCCAATAATGCCGCCATGGTGGTCATCATGATCGGCCGGAATCGCAACAGGCAAGCTTGGTATATGGACTCGTCCGGACTCTTACCTTCCTCGCGTTCGGCGGCGAGTGCAAAATCGATCATCATGATCGCATTCTTCTTTACGATGCCGATCAACAAAATGATTCCGATGAGGGCGATGACGCTGAGGTCCGTTCCAGTGATCAGCAGCGCCAGAATCGCGCCTACACCGGCCGAGGGAAGTGTAGAAAGGATCGTAATCGGATGAATATAGCTCTCATACAGAACTCCCAGAACGATGTAGACGGTAATCAGTGCCGCCAGAATCAGGAGTGCCTCGTTGGCCAATGAATTCTGAAACGCTTGCGCGGTCCCTTGAAAGCTGGCCTGAATGCTGGCCGGGAATCCAATTTCGGTCTCCGCGCTCTTAATCGCTTTCACCGCTTGACCCAGCGCCACGTCCGGCGCAAGATTGAACGAAATTGTCACCACCGGGAACTGACCCTGATGGTTAATCGCTAAAGGTGTATTTGTCTGCTCGAAATGGGTGATTGAGCTAAGCGGCACTTGCTTTCCACCTGCCGCTTGGACGTAGATATCCTTCAACGAATTCGGAGAGCGTTGGAAACTTGGGTCCACCTCAAGTACAACATGGTACTGATTGAGCTGAGTGAAAATCGTGGAGACTTGCCTTTGTCCGAACGCATCGTACAGTGCATCGTCAATCATTTGCGGTGTGATGCCGAGCCGGGAAGCGGTATCGCGGTCGATAGTCAGATCCGCCTTGAGGCCCTCTGTTTGCTGGTCGCTCGCCACATCGCGTAACTGAGGAAAGGTTCTAAGCTTTTGAACCAGGCGCGTAGCCCACGTATCTAACTCATTCGCATCGGCGCCCTCAATGCTGTACTGATATTGTGTGCGCGCGACCCTGTCTTCCACGGTCAAGTCCTGCACGGGTTGCATGTATAGCGTGATGTCGTGAACGGCCGCTACTTTCGGCTGAAGGCGGCGGATGATATCCGATGCGGTTGCGCCGCGTTCATCCTCTGGCTTCAAGTTAATCTGAATTCGCCCCGTGTTGAGAGTGGGGTTGACACCATCGATTCCGATGAACGACGACAGGCTTTGCACAGCGGGGTCTTTTAGAATCACTTGCGCCAGAGCGTGCTGCCGGTCGGCCATCGCGGCAAACGAGACGGTGGGCCGCGCCTCGGAAATGCCTAGGATCCCGCCCGTATCCTGCACGGGGAAAAACCCTTTTGGGACGAAATTATATAACCAGACGGTAGCGGCAATGGTCGCCACTGTAACCAGCAGCGTCATGGTCTGATGGCGCAAAACCCAGCGCAACGTTGTTGCATACCGTGCGATTACCCATTCGAAGAACCTTTCCGAAGCACGATACAAACGGCCTTCTTCCGATACGGGTTTGTGCTTCAACAACAACGCCGCCATCATCGGCGTCAGCGTTAAGGAGACAAATGCAGACACAAGAATGGTGACCGCGAGCGTGACCGCAAATTCGCGAAAAAGCCGCCCTACGATGTCGCCCATAAACAAAAGCGGAATCAGCACGGCAATCAGCGATACGGTCAACGACACAATGGTGAAACCGATCTGCTCAGATCCTTTTAAAGCGGCTTGCAGTGGAGAATCTCCCGCTTCCACATACCGCGCTATATTCTCAATCATGACGATGGCGTCATCCACCACAAAACCAGTGGAGATGGTCAAGGCCATCAACGAGAGGTTATTCAGGCTGTATCCCAGCAGGTACATCACCCCGAATGTGCCCACAATGGAGAGAGGCACGGCAACGCTTGGAATCATGGTGGCGGCTACGTTCCGAAGAAACAAAAAGATCACCATCACCACCAGAGCGACCGTGAGCATCAGTTCAAACTGGACGTCCTTTACAGACGCGCGGATGGTGGTGGTTCGATCTGTAAGAACATCTACGCTTATGGCCTGAGGCAGAGATGCCTTGAGTTGCGGCAGCAAACGTTCAATACTGTCCACAACACTGATGATGTTCGCCCCCGGCTGACGCTGGATATTGAGAATCACTGCGGGCGTCAAATTCATCCAGGCTGCCTGACGCACGTTTTCTGCGCCATCCACCACGGTAGCGACGTCGGAGAGCCGGATAGGCGATCCGTTCCGATACGCGACAATAACCGGCCGATAGTCTTTACTGGACATCAACTGATCGTTTGCACCGATGGTAAAAGATTGTTTCGAGCTCTCGATATTTCCCTTCGCCTGGTTTACGTTGGCCTGGGACATGGCGACCCGCACATCTTCCAAGCTGAGTCCGTAAGCTGCCAGCGCGGTAGGGTTGGCCTGAATGCGGACAGCCGGGCGTTGCCCGCCGCTAATGCTTACGAGCCCGACTCCAGGCAACTGCGAAATCTTCTGCGCCAGCGTGGTGTCGGCGTAATCTTCCACTTTAGTCAGCGGTAGCGTGTTTGAGGTTAGCGCCAAAGTCAGAATAGGCGCATCCGCGGGGTTGCTCTTGCTGTATACCGGAGGGTTCGGCAAATCGCGCGGCAAGAAAGTGGTGCCGGCGTTGATGGCCGCCTGTACCTCCTGTTCGGCGACATCGATATTCAGGTCCAGCGCAAACTGCAGGACGATCACCGACGAACCGAAAGAGCTGGTGGAAGTCATCTGCTTGAGGCCTGGCACTTGGCCGAACTGGCGCTCCAGCGGCGCTGTCACCGAAGAAGCCATTACTTCCGGGCCTGCGCCTGGATAGAACGTCAGAACTTGAATGGTTGGATAATCGACTTCCGGCAGCGCGGAGACCGGGAGTTGCTTGTAGGCCGTGAAACCCGCAAGCAGAATGCCCGCCATCAGAAGCGAAGTCGCGACCGGTCTCAGAATGAAGGGCCGCGATGGGTTCATTGAGCGCGTCTCCGCCGGGTGGGCGCTTGATCCGCCATCCGCACGTCAACCTTGCTGCTGTCTTGTAACTTGTCCTGGCCTTCCACAATCACTGTTTCTCCAGCCTGAAGACCTTTGTCCACGGAAATATTGTCACCCTCGGCGGAGCCCAGCGTCACGGGCCGCACGCCAGCGGTCTTATCGGCTTTCACAACGTAGACGAAAGTACCCTGCGGGCCGCGTTGAATTGCCGGAGCAGGCACCAGCACCGCATTGTGCTTGACATCCAGCAGCAACCGGCAGTTCACAAACTGGTTTGGAAACAGAGCACCGTCCCGGTTATCGAATTCGGCTTTCAACCGCGATGTGCCGGTGGTTGGGTCAATCTGGTTGTCCACCGTCAGCAGCGTACCGGTTGCAATCTTTGTACGGTCATCACGATCATAGGCGTCCACACGAAGGTGAGCGCCTGCACGTAACTTATCCAGCACAGATGGGAGGTTGTCTGCTGGAATCGTGAACAGCACCGCGATGGGCTGCATCTGAGCGATGGATACAATGCCATTGGCGTCGGATGCGTGAACAATGTTCCCGGCATCCACCAGACGCAGACCGGCCCGCCCTGAAATGGGAGCGGTTATCCTCGCGTAGGAAAGCTGCAGTTTCGCGCTGTCGACATTTGCCTGGTCCGCCTCAATGGAGCCCTCGAACTGTCCCACCTGCGCTTGCTGCGTATCAAGCTGCTGCTTGGCAATCACTTTTTCATTCCAGAGCGCCTGATAACGCGCCAGATTGGCTTTGGCGTCGTTGAGCTGAGCCTGATCGCGGGCAAGCTGGCCTTGGGCTTGCTCCAGTTGGACCTGATAGGGACGCGGATCGATCTGCGCCAAAAGATCTCCTTTTTTTACGTATTGGCCCTCGGTGAAATAAATTGCCGTCAACTGGCCATCCACACGGCTCTTCACAGCCACGGTGTTGAACGCTGTAACCGTTCCCAACCCGCGAAGCAGAATGGGAACATCGCCAACTTTTACCGGCGCCGCAACTACGGAGATGGGGCGTTGACTTAACTTTGCAGCCTGCGCCGCCGTGGCAGCCTGCTGTTTCTGCTGTGAGGCCTGCTGGTACCGCCATGCTCCATAGCCCAATCCGGCGAGTACGATCAACCAGAGCCAGGTGAAACTGCGCCGCCGCGGCTTGCGCGACCGCTCTTTGAATGCTGGCGGCGCTTCCGTGGGTTCCGGAATTGCGGGCAGTTTAGTAGCCATGCTCGGTCACTCTCATCCTATTGAAATAGATAGCAGCCAAGGGCTAGACGATTCATTTCCGGCTGAAGGCGGATTGCCATGATAGAAAAGACGCCAATTGGGAAGTCAACGTTTCCTACAGCGGAGTAGCTATCTTGCCGGATCATCACGGCATAATGGGGTGTGACCATCGAAGAGACAATCGCGCATTTGAACGATCTTATTGAGACCTGTAAAGACGGTGAGAACGGTTACCGGACGGCGGAGGAGCAGGTGCGGAATACGCAACTGGAGACGGTGTTCGCCGGTTACTCCAAACAGCGCGCCCAGTTCGCGCGAGAGCTGCAAGCCGAAGTCGAGCGCTTGGGCGGGACGCCGACCGATTCCGGCACTCTTGCCGCAGCCCTGCATCGCGGTTGGATGGATCTAAAGTCGGCTCTGTCGGGTGGCGATGGAGCTTCTATCGTGGCCGCTTGTGAAACTGGAGAAGATTCCGCTCAGGCCGCCTTCGAAAAAGTTGTGAATATGGACATCTCCGGTGAAACCAGAACACTGGTTGAGAAACAGTGGCACAAGATCCAGGAAGCTCACACGCGCATGCTTCGCCTCAAGGAAGAAACGGCAACGGGCGCCGATTTCCAGAAGAACGATTGAGGTGTTCTTATATTTGAACCCGCCTTCCAGGCAGCTTTGAGGTAGGCCCAAATGGCCCCAAGATTATTCGATCAGCCTACCTGCTCACCGCCTTGGATAGGATTTAAATCGACGTGGAAGACGTCACCGCGCTCCACACTTTTCTTAAGCCTCGCGGCCAACGGCGGGGGCGTCCAGCCAGGCATTATCTTCCGCCGACAGCGGAACATTTAGATCGCACGGCGCATCAGTTCGGAAAGGCTGTATCGATTCTTGCTGGGGCGGCAGTGGCTTCGATGGCCGCTAGTTTTTGAAACCAGGCTTCCAAAGTGAGGCCCTGCGCTGCCGCTTTTGTTTTTAGCGCTGCGGCTTGTTCGTCGGAAAGTTCAATCACCGTCATATCCGGTTCCTCCCTCCTGTCTCTTTTTAAGCGTCAAGCATAGATGTGAAACCGGCCCCGCAACGCGAGTTTTCCCGGATCGCTATGCCAGCGTAGCTTCGCGCAGGAACCTGGCGGATTCTTCCGGCGGCGTCGGATTAATATAGAGTCCGGAGCCCCATTCAAACCCAGCCACCCGCGTCAGCTTCGGAACAATCTCAATATGCCAGTGATAGTACGGCATAGAGTTTTCCTGCAGTGGCGCCGTGTGAATCACGAAGTTATACGGAGGCCTCTCCAACACCTTATCAATCCTCCGGAGTGTGGACTTCATGACGTATGCGAGGTTCTGAATCGCTTGCGGCGCGATGGTCTCCGCATGCGAGTGGTGCAGCTTCGGAATCACCCAAGTCTCAAACGGGAAACGCGGCGCATAGGGCGACACTACCAGGAAATGATCGCTCTCCAGTATCACCCGCGTGCCGCCGGCAATCTCCTGCCGTACAATATCGCAGTAAACACAGCGCTCCTTGTAATCGAAATATTTCTTCGATCCCTCCATCTCTTCCAGCACCTGTTCCGGCACAACCGGCAGGGCTATCAGTTGCGAATGCGTGTGCTCCAGGGTAGCCCCGGCGGACTCGCCGTGATTCTTGAAGAACAGCGCATACCGCAGGCGCGTGTCCTTCTTCAGATCGATCACCCGGTCCCGGAAAGCCCAAAAAAGATCTTCTATCCGCTTCTCGTCCACATCGCTCAGTGTCGCCATGTGATCCGGGGTCTCGATGATAACTTCGTGGGCGCCAATCCCGGTCATCTTGTCGTAAAGACCTTCGCCCTGGCGCTCTAACACACCTTCTACCCGCAGGGCAGGGAACTTGTTCGGCACCACACGCAGCATCCAACCCTGCTCATTCGGTCCGCCGCTTTGACGGTATGCCAGAATTTCCGGCGGCGTCTTCAGTTCATTGCCTGGGCAAAAAGGGCAGAATCGCCCTCCATGTGGAATCACCTGCTCACGCGCAAAATCCGCCGGCCGTTTGGCGCGATCGACAGCAATAATGACCCATCGTCCCGTGATGGGGTCCTTGCGAAGTTCTGGCAAACTAGCGAATCCTCCGTATTAGGGGCAATCTGAAATTATAGCGGTCCGCTCCTCCCAAAAGCATCCTGTATGTGAGTTAACGCCGGTGTGTGCCCGAAAAGTATGCTCACCACATCGAACCGGACGTCTTTCCACTCCACGCCCAGCCTCTGAATATACTCGCCAGCCGCCCGTATCAGCCGAACCTGCTTCTCTCGATCCACCGCTTCCTCAGGACTCCCGAAATCGTCGTTCGCCCGTGACTTGACCTCCACAAACACCAGCACCGGACCATCCCAGCCGATCAGGTCTACCTCCGCCGTACCACTGCGGGTTCGATAGTTCCGCGCCACAATCGTGAATCCGCATCCCCGTAGATACCGGTGCGCCAGGTCTTCCCCCCGGCGGCCCATCGCATGATCCGGCTGCCACGCCCGCATCCTGCCCTTGTGTCTAACCAGATCGAGTATTGAATAAACCACTTAGCCGTTTTTGACTGCTTCAAGCTCGAACTCCACCACCTTCCCGCGCACCACGAAACACAAATAATGTTCCCAAAACCTTCGAAACCGCGGAAAGCGATTCACCAGCAACTCAAAGCCAAGCCATCTCCAGAATGCTAGTAGCTTTACGCGGACAGATCTCTCATTGAAACGGCAGCGCGAGTAATACCCGAACCCCGCATCGTTAGAACCGAAGTACCGGAAGGAAAAACTGTTCAGGTGCCACCGGTGTGTGGGATCGCAGAATGAGCTGAAGTCGGTATAGTGCGGGGTGGCGATATAAACGGCGCCGCCCGCCCGCAGTAAGCGATGAAATTC
>JBBPYD010000058.1:0-22232 GCA_038200305.1 Bryobacterales bacterium | reverse complement strand
GGGTCCTGGAGGCTGCGCGTGTGTTGCGAAAATCGCTTCGGTGCGAAGCCGGTCCAGTTCTGGAAGCCGCAGCGTGGGGTCGCGATCCACAAACGCAAGCCGGTAATCCGTTTCATCGAAGACAATCCAGATCGCTCGCGGCGAACCTTCCTTTACTGGAAGCGCCGCCGCCAGAGGCCTATCCCGGAACGGCGCGGGATTGTATCTTGTCATTCCCATCACGGCTTGCACGAAGATAATGGGAACGAACGGAAACAGCACGGCCACTGTCCCTGCAGCGGCACGGGACAGTGGCCGCGCATAAAACTTGACCAGGAGTAATCCAGCGATTACCAGCCCGGCGGCCATCAGCAGCACGCCCCTCTGGCCCACTATTTCAAAGAGGCCCGATCGCAAAAAGTCCTGATCGGGAAACTGATTTGCCGCAATGGTGCGGATCGCGTTGAGGGGAATAACGAGAGAAATCAGGAAAATCCGCCGCGTCCATAGCATTAACCGTTTATTTCCGGTCCGCCGGATATAATTCATGCCGAATCCCAGCGCACAACCAATGAGCAAGACGTTCACTATCGCAGCCGTGAACTCTACCGGCGTTGGGGGGTGTTTCATCCAGAACGTGGCTGACTGCCGGTAAGTTAGCATATCCGACCAAATGCTGAGAAAACAAATGTTGGCCAGAGAAAGGCCGATTGCCAGATCGCGCCACATCGGCTATTTCTTGCGCAAGGCGTAGAGCCAGCGGCTTGTTCCGTCCAGGTGCTGCGTACGGACGATATCGAAGTGTCTGCCGGCGGTTTCCTCAAAGGCGGCGGTGTTCAGGTCCTTGTGCAGTTCATCGCGCCCCCGCGTAAGCCGGCGGAACATCGAGTCATCGGGGGCAATGAATTCCACAATCACCAGATCGCGTGTCAGTTCCGCGGCCATGTCCATGATATCGGTGAGCGGAATACGCTCGGTCACCAGCATATGGTGAATCACGGCAAGCATCAGAACGCCATCAAAGGTTCCGCTTGCGCGATCGAGGAAGGAAGCGCATTCCTGATTTCTCCATCCAAGGCCGGGAGTGGGACGGGTGAGATTAACCGAAAGCGGCAGAATGTCTAGTTTCTCAGCGCGTGCATTGCGCCACACATCGCCCAAAACAACGGGGTCGTAATCTACTGACACAACCGAGGCGCCGCTGCGGGCGGCAATTGCACTGAAATGTCCGGTATTGCACCCAATGTCCAAAACCTTCTTCGGCCGGAACTCAGTCATCGCATCTTGTACAAACTTCTGCTTCGCTTCAAAGTGCGGCTGGGTGTAGTTATTGTTTGCACCCATGTAATCGGACCACGTGGATTTCTTGCCCGATGCCGGAGCAAGCCCGGTCAACTGCCGGCGCAGCCGGTTAAACATCGAATCCAGAATGAAGCGCGCCTTCTCCGGGTTATCCAACGACTTCTTGCGATAGATGGTGTCATCGTCTGGATTGTGTTTCGCGGCCAGCCATTTTGGCATCGATACCAGCGAAAGAAAGGGGGGACGGAGCTTCTGCGCCGGCTTCAGCCAGCGATAGACATCTTCTGGTTCCAGACCATCGCGGCGCGTAGTAAGAATTTGGTCCAGAGCCAATCCGAAGTGCTTGTTAGCAAGTAGCGGTAAAAGAAACGTACGCACAAACTGTGCATACGGTATCCACGTAGGATCGCCTGGATCGCGGCTCTCAAAGGAGAGTAAGTCGATAAAGACCGGCTCGGGTCCGCGGAAAAGCACGTTGTAAGGGGTGGCGTCTTTCACCCCCAGCCCGTCCTTTAACAGTTGCTGCGCCAAGTCCAGGGTCAACATCCCCGCCGCATGTAGCATTTCTGGCGGCCATTCGTATGGAAAGCTCGGGAATGACACACGTTCGTGCTCGACGGCCATCACCCCCTGCATCGTGTCGTACAGAACCTTGACTTTGGGATTACTGAGAATTTTGGCGGTCTCTTTCTCATCGAGAATCTTCGATGGGACAACCTGGCCTTTCTCCATAAGCTGCCGGCCGCGCCCGGAACTCAGAAACGCACGCGCATCCGCTTGTCCCAGTGGATTGACGATGCGGAGAATCCTTCCGTCAATGGCGAAGAGACTGCCTGCAGGGTCGCGGAAGGAAACGACTAACGGCTTGGTGTCAAGACTAGAATCAGATCCGCTAACCGCCGAAATTCCGTCGCTCAATCGTTAGGATCCTTCTTCTTAGGTTTAAACCAGTTCGTGAATTTCCGAACATAAAAAATTGCGCTGACAAAACCAGCAGCCAGCATCTGCAAAATCAACGCTCCCGTACCAGGATCGGTGTAGGCGCTGGCCTCACGCTCCGAACCGGCGAGCAGAATCAGCAGAATGGGCAAAACCTTCGCACTATTACGAAGCCAAACAGAATATGTTCTGGAATTCACAGACCACTAGCCTCCGACAGCTTCCCAATTGTAATATGGGGGAAAATTTCGGTCAATTGAGCCTTCGGGATACGTGGTTACCTGTAAAGGCCATATCTGAAGGTTGTAACCCCTCTAAGCTCTCGAAGTCGCGGAACCAAAGCTCAAGCATTAAAAGGGACCAAAGCCAGTGACTGTTGTTGCGGCGGCCACTGGTATGTTCCTTAAGCAGGATTTTTACGAACTTCTCCGACACCATTCCGCGATTAAGAAACCGTGAGCTGGTCAGGTGATCCCAAAGGAAATCCCGTAGGGACGTGCGAAACCAGATCGGAATCGGTACGCCAAACCCCATTTTCTTGCGAGTCAGCAACTCAGGTGGAAGCCGGTCGCCCATAGCTTCCAGCAGGATATGCTTGCCCCTGCCATTCTTGATCTTCCACTCGTGGGGAATACGAGCGGCAAGTTCAGCCAGCTTGTGATCGAGCAGCGGACACCGGACCTCCAGTGAATTTGCCATGGACATCCGGTCCACCTTCACCAGCATGTCACCGCTTAATTTCGCCGTCGCCTCAAAATAAGCGGCTTGCGATAAAATATCCGTGCCGTCCGGAGGCAGGCAGGAAGGGAACGTCTCTTTCAAGAACTCCAGGCTCGACGGCAGCATCCAGCTCGGATTCAGCAGACGTTCCCGCAGAAAATAGGGCGCGTAGTTGGACTCGAAGTAGCGTTCCAGTGGATTGGGCCGGCTGATCATTCTCAGATAATTCTTGCCATAGGCAGAATACGGCAACATGCTTGCCACCTGCGAGGCTAGTTGCCGCAAGCCTTGTGGCAAAAGGTCGAATTTGCGCATATTCTGGACCGCGAAGAAGCTTTCGTAACCATCGAACAGCTCATCGCCGCCATCACCGGTGAGCACTACTTTGACGTGACGCGCTGCAAACTCAGACACAATGAAGGTCGGGATGGCGGAGGCGTCGGCGAACGGCTCATCGAAGTGTCGAACCAACCGGGTAACCAAGTCGATGCAATCCGGCTTTACTACTATCTCGTGGTGCTCGGTCTTATATCGCTTTGCCACCAGCGAGGCGTACTCCAATTCGTTGAACGTGGCCTCTTCAAATCCAATGGAGAAGGTCTTAACGGGCTCGGGTGACTGGATCGCCATGGATGCAACCACGGAACTCGAATCGATGCCGCCGCTCAAAAAGGCTCCCAAGGGCACGTCGGCAATCATCCGGATGCGGACCGATTCGTCAAAGAGCGTACGGAGCTGGCGGCGTGCTTCGTCTTCCGGGAGACCCTTTTCAGGTTTCTCCGCGGCAACTGGCAGTTCCCAATACCGTCCTTGGCGTATGGTTCCCTGGCGGTCGCAAGTCAACCAGGATCCCGGAGCGAGCTTGCGCACGGCCTGAAAGGGGCTGAACGGATCGGGAATGTAGCCAAACTGGAAATAGAGCCGCAACGCGTGGTCGTCGATCTCAAGCGGTACGCCCGCCGCTCTCAGGCACTTTAATTCACTGCCAAAGTAGAGGCCGCCTGGCAGCGCCGCGTAGTACAGGGGTTTTTTCCCGAAGCGATCTCTCGCCAGCAGAACCTGTTGGTTCCGCGCATCCCAAATGCAAAACGCGAACATGCCGCGCAGCCGGGAAATTGCCTCAATCCCTTCTTCTTCGTACAGATGGACAATGGTCTCGGTATCGCTCTGGGTCCTAAAGCGATGGCCTTTGAGGATCAGTTCTTCGCGGAGCGCCCGATAGTCGTAGATTTCGCCGTTAAAGACGATCCAAACGGTGCCATCCTCATTCGAAATGGGCTGATGGCCGGTGGAAAGATCGATAATGCTAAGCCGCCGCATACCGATCGCGCAGCCTCCCTGGACATGAAAACCCTCATCATCCGGACCGCGATAGACGATTTGGTCGCACATGGCCTTCACACGTTCCCGCGATGCCACTCCGTCGCGCTGCCAATAGCCTGCGATTCCGCACATTTAGACGAAAGACTCCTTTTTACAAGTGTAACTGGAGCTAAGTGTACGATGAGAGAGTAAGATGCCTCCGCCGCAAGTCGCCCCAGACGAAAGCACACCAACTCCCGCATCCAGCCCGAGTTTCGTGACCAATGTCATCTGGTCCTGGGCCGGTACCGCGATCAACATTTTCATCAGCGTGTTCTTGTCGCGAATCATTGTGCGCGGGCTTGGTGAAGAGCGGTACGGTGTATGGGCGCTTGTCTGGTCTATGATCGAGTATCTCTGGTTTTTCGATCTTGGATTCAATACGGCCATTGCCAATTTTCTGGCGCGATACCGGGCGCGGAACGAATCCCGCAACATTAACACCGTAATTAATACAGCCCTATTTTACTTCACGGGCGTGTCGGCAATTTTGATAATTCTGGCAATTCTGATCTCGCGCAATGTGGAGTGGCTGTTTCCGCGTATCTTGCCGCAAAGCCGGCAGGATCTGTCGATGTTGATTCTGATCACGGGCATCAGCTCCGGCATTTTCGTGCTCTTCCAAATTTTCGGCTCGGCGCTTGACGGGTTTCAGCGATTTGACCTGACCACCCGTTCCTGGGTGACGACTCTGGTGGTGCGGTCCGGAGGCGGTGTTTTATTGCTGAAATTGGGCTATGGTCTCCGCGAATTGGCCATCGTGTTCGTGTTCGGACAGTTCATCGGTTATCTAATGAACTTCTTCAGCTTCCGCCGCGTGTTCCCGGAGTTGCGGCTCTCGTTGGGGTTTGCGCGCGTGTCCATGATTAAGGAGATGGCCCGCTATGGGGTCCCTTCCTTTATGGCGAACACTTCGAATCTTGCGTTGAACCAGACTGGCTTTTTCATTGCGCGTTATACCTCCATGGCCGATGTTGGCTTCTATACATTGCCGATGCGTATGCTGCAGTATTCCGTGGACGCCGTATCGCGTGTTGGCATGATCACGCGTTCGAGCGCGGCGGAACGCGAGGCATCCGGCCGCAAGCAGTCGGTATGGAATCTTGGAGTCTTTTCCAATCGTTATTGCTTCACACTGTTTGCGCCCCTGTCGATCTTCCTTCTTATTTACGGCCGCGAGCTGATCAAAATCTGGATGACGCCGGTTTATGCGGAACGAAGTGCGCCTCTGCTTCCGATTCTGGTCCCCGCGATCGCTTTCGTCATGGCGGGCCAGTTTAATTCGAGTTCCATCTTGTTCGGCCTCGGCGCGCACCAGCGGTACGCCTACGGTTTGATGGTGGAAGCGGCTTTGAATGTAACCGGAATGCTGATTGTAATCCCGCAATATGGAATATTCGGCGCCGCCTGTGTCTCGGCCTCGTTGATGTTGCTGATTCGCGGCATCTACACTCCGCTGCTGGTGTGTAAGAGTTTGGACGCAAGCCTGGCGGAGTACATGCGCGAAATCTATTTGCGGCCCGTCTTGACGGCTATTCCGGTTGCCGTGGGCGGCGTGTTGCTGAAGAGATACGTCACCGGCCAAGGCTGGGCGGAACTGATTTTGGCAGGCTCATTGATCGTGGGAAGTTACTTGGGGCTTGCGTTGTTCACCTGCATCGACACCGGACATCGGCGGATGCTCTTCCGCTGGATTGAGAACAGGTGGGCAGGCCGGAAGGCGAACTGAGAGCGTGCGCAGCCGGAAAGAATTAGTCTTTCGCGCCAAACAGGAACTGGCGAATCTTGCGATGTTCGCCAAGCCGCCGGCGCTTTCCGCATTTGTGAATCAAAAACCGCCGCTGGAGCTGCCGCCGATTCTCGACAGCGCCTTGGCCGGCGACGATTCCGTGCTCATTGCCGAGAAGATCCTGAGCCATCGGTTTCCCATGCTCGGCATCCAGATCGAGACCGGCAAAGACATCGAATGGCGGCGTGATTACCTCCACAACATCACCACAGGAATGAAGTACTTCCGGCTGATCCCGTATCTGGACTTCCGCCGCGCAGGCGACCACAAAATCATCTGGGAACTGAACCGCCATCAGCATCTGGTTGTTCTGGCACAGGCATTCCGGAGCACCGGACGGCCTGAGTTTCTAGACGAAATCGTCAGCCAGCTTGAGAGTTGGTTCGCCGCCAACCCGTACATGCGCGGCATTAATTGGACGAGCGCGCTCGAGGCTGCCTTTCGGTCGCTGTCTTGGACTTGGATTCACCATCTGGCAGGAAATGCAATGCCCAATGCATTCCGGCGCCGGTTCCTCACGCAGATCTACCGTCACGGGTGCTATCTCGAACACAACCTATCGGTCTACTTCTCGCCCAACACTCACCTGCTTGGGGAAGCGGTCGCGCTACATGCCCTTGGCGTGCTCTTTCCGGCATTTCCCCGCTCCCAAAATTGGAAAGAGCGGGGCGGCAAGATTGTCCGGGAAGCCATGGATAAGCAAGTCCGCGAAGACGGCAGTCATTTCGAGCAATCCACCTACTATCATGTCTACGCGCTCGATTTCTTCCTGTTGTATCGCAATCTTGGAGGCGAGCTGCCAAGCGATAAGCTGATCCGGATGGCGGAATATCTGGAAGCCATCATGGGGCCGCGCCACATTCTACCCTTCATCGGGGATGATGATGGCGGCCGCCTGTTCCATCCCTACGGCGACCGTGACCGGTTTGGCAGAACGACTCTTTCGGCTTGCGCGGCTCTCTTTGGAGAGCGCCCGAAGCAAGCCGCATCGCATTTTTTCGCGGATGCCGGGATCGCGGTGCTAATCGAAGGAGACCTCCAGATCATCGCCGACTTCGGCGCATTCGGAGAAGGTTCGGGCGGCCACAGCCATTCGGATACCCTGAGTATTCTCGCATTTATGGGAGATGAGGAGATTCTCATTGACCCCGGAACATACACCTACATCGCAGAGCCGCAAATGCGCGACTGGTTCCGGGGCTCTGCGGCCCACAACACCATTCGCGTGGACGGTTTGGATCAGGCAACTCCAGCCGGTCCGTTTCGTTGGGACGGTCCACCGGTATGTGATGCGCTCGGCCTTCTTGAGGGGATTTGCCGCTATCGGGGAATTACCCATCGCCGCACGCTGGCGCTAAAGAACAACCGGCTCACAGTGCAAGATAATCTGGAGGGTCCGGAAGGCGAGCACCTGATTGAGCAATTCTGGCATCCGGGCGAGCCGGCAACATGTCTATCTCCCAACTCGTTCCGCATTGGTTCTCAAACCCGTATCGAAATCGATCTTGCTTTCGAAATCGCAACGGAAGGTGGCTGGCGTTCGCGGGCGCTGGGACAGAAAAGCTCATCACCGTATTTGCGTGCGCACTGTCGTTGTGCATTGCCGGCATCGTTCACCACCGTACTGGATTTTTCAGGTCAGCCAAGCATTTCGCGGTAGAGATTGACCACCGCTTTCACGTTTTCCTCACTGGCTGGCCGCTGCTCCAGCCTTGGTGTTCGATCCGATAATCGATGTGCAATCGCCGATTGCAGTGCATCCACATCGGACATGCGGATCAGATCGCAACCGGCCGGCCGCATTCCGTTATCGGAAGCGATTACTGGAGTGCCCAGGTGCAACGCCTCTCGCACCGAGATGGAGTCCCCATCGTAGAGCGTCGTCCGCAATAACAAGTCGCAGTCTTTGATGGCACGCAGGGTGGCCGCGTGTGGCACGTCTCCCGCAAGCAGAATGTCCTTTGCATAAGGCCGCGACTGGATCAGAGTCCGCAAACTCTGTTCGAGGCTGCCCGATCCAACGATGAGAAGGCCAACATCAGGGAACCGCTCCATCACGTCGATCTGTAACGGTAGATCGTATTCCGGTTCCAGCAGCCCCACCGTCAGCAGCACCCTCTCATGCGAATCAAAGAACTGCCGAAGCGGTTCCGGAAGCACCGCATCTTCCGGTGGTTCTGCGGCTACATGCGGATAGATCAACCGGATCTTCGACCGGTCCGCTCCACAACGCGTGAAGAACTCTTCTATCTCCCCATTCACCGCAATCAACCGGTCAAATCGACGCAGCACAAATCCTGCGAAACTTCGCCGCTCAATGGCCCTGCCTTCCGGCGACGAAGGGAATCCTCCGGAATGAAAAGTCATCACCGCCTTCGCACTTGGCATGGAGCAGCACGCCATTCCAAGTCCCAGCAGCCGCGTCGTCAGATTCCCGCCCACATGCAAGTGCACTATGTCGTACTTCAGGCGTATCAACAACCGCAACAGCTCTTTTGCGTTGTTCGGGTAATAGACATCGTCCGCATCGGGCAGCCGGTGTCGCGTCAGGTTGATGACCGGGCAACCAATTCCTTGCCCTAACAAATACGACCGAATGGCAACCAGGTTGGTTTGCACTCCACCGTGCGGCGGCGGATACGGTCCGAGTTGAAGAACCCTCATCCGCTAATCCAGCTCAATTGCACACGGGGCAAGTGCTCGCGCCGACTCCAACATGCGCAGGCATCCGATGGTGGCACGCGCTCCATCCAGCACTGTTACGTCCGGCTGCTGCTGCTTGCGGATTCCCTCGATAAAGGCCGACATCTGTTCCGCATAACCTTTATCCGCGAACCACTTCGAACTGGTTCGCCGCATTCCACCCGCAATCGTAAGCTGCTTGAAGTCTTCGGTCATCGCGCCCACGCCTTGCGCGAACACCTCCACACGCTCTCCACCGGATGTCTTGCTGCCCACCGTGCAATACGTCAGATTGGCAATGGAGCCGTCCGCAAACCGGAAACTCGCCGCCAAATTGTTCTCGCCGATCGGATCCTTCTTGTCGGTGGGTAAAGAGTACGCGGTCACTGAGACAGGCTCCGATTCCAGCAGCCAATAAACCAGATCGATGAAGTGGCACGCTTCCCCTAAGATTGCGCCGCCAATTGCCGGGTCCGCCATCCAGTATGCACCCGAAATACCCGGTGAGTTCACGCGCATGTTCACCACGGCGGGACTGTTGCGCCGGCTCAACTGTTTCTTCATTTCCATGTAATACGGAGCGAAGCGGCGATTGAAGCCCACCGTAAGTTGCTTCCCGGTTTCCTGTACCGCCCGCCGCAAATCGGCGCACTCCGCATCCGTCAGCGCCATGGGCTTTTCCACGAACACGTGCTTTCCGGCGCGTAATGCAGAGATCGCCTGGGATGCATGATCCTGATTGCGGCTGACGATCAGGACGACATCGATTGAGGGATCCCGCAGAACCTCGTCGTACTCCGTACAGCAGTAAGTAGCGCCAAACCGGATACCGTAACTTTTCCCACGTACCCCGCTGGCAGAATAGACGGCGTGCAGAGCCACGCCCGGAATCTTTTTCAGGTTGGGCAGGTGCGCCCAGCGTGCCAGATTTCCGGCGCCCACCAGCGCCACCCGTAACTGCTTGCTGCCGGAAGCAGCCGTTCCGATTGACACCTTACGGGCGGGTGCAAACACCGGCGCTCCGTGCGGTTCAGCGGCAGCGGGATAGCGCAGCAATACAGCCAAACTTCCCGAAGCCGGATTGAGAATAGTCTTGTATGCCTCGGTGGCCTGCTCCAGCACGAACTGATGCGTTACCAGCGTTTGCACTTGTACGCGGCCGGTGCTCAGCAACCGAAGGAATTCCTCCATGTTGCGGTTTTCCGTCCAGCGCACATAAGAAATCGGATAATCCTGCCCCTTCTTCTCATACAGCGGGTCGTAGCTGCCGGGGCCATACGCGCGCGACATAAAAAGCTGAATCTCTTTCATGTACATCTCGCCCCATGGAAAGCTCATCTCCACTGCGCCTACTACGACGATCCGCCCTCGATCGCGGCAAATCTGAAGTGCCTGCAGGCACGGCCCGGCAGACTTAGCCGCAGCCGCCACAATTACGCAATCCGCACCCCTGCCATTGGTCAACGCATTGACAGATTCACGAGCCGAACTGTCCCCAACCATCCCGTGTTCCGCGCCCAGCGACTTCGCCAGATGAATGCGATCCGGTTTCAAGTCGATCGCGATCACGACACCGCCTTGCACCCGGACCAACTGACTGATTAGTTGGCCAACCAGCCCCTGTCCGATCACCGCAACGGTTTCGCCCATGCCAATATTCGCGATGCGCACCGCATTCATCGCAATGCTTCCCAGCGTCGCAAAGCAGGCATGCTCGAACGGAACCGCATCCGGCAATTTCGCAACCAGATTCCTTCCGGTCAGTATCGTTTCCCCGTGACCCGTGCCCTCGCCGCCGTAAGCAACCCGGTCGCCCGGTTCTAAATCGGTCACTGTGGGATGCCTTTCCGCCACCACGCCCGCGCCTGAATATCCAAGAACCGCATATTCGCTGAACTTGGCGCGCACTTCGGCAACGGTCCGCACCGGACCGGCCGATTTCATCACATCCCAAATCTTCTTCAAATGCGATGGATTGTCGGCCACCTCTTTCATTACGCTATCTGTGTGAATGCTGGCCGTCTCCGTGCCGCTGCTGATCAAAGAATAGGAGGGCCGCACCAAAACGTGATGCGGCGTCACTACCGGGTCGGGAACTTCGTCCACGATGATGTCTTTCAAGCCTTTTCGGATTACCTGTTTCATTATTTGGATAACGCCGGGTTTGCTAAACGGGAGGCTCTTGTCAACGCTGGAATACGCGATGCTTCGTATGGCGGAATCATCCAGTCCATGTATTGCCTCGGATCTCCCGTTTTACCCGCGGCGGCCGCACGCACCAGGTTGTATACCTCTCTGGCCGTCACATAATGCAGCACATAGTTGACGCCATCATTGTAACGTCTTTCCAAATGCGACAGCCCGCGTTCCAGATCGCCGCCCAGCCACTCCTCCATATCCTCATCGGTACTCGCGCCATGTCCATGAATCTTAATGAACACCCAATCCGGCTTTCCCGGAACATGCACACTCGCGCTCACCCACCGGTCCACTCTCCCTTCATTGATCGGGTCCGCTAAATGGACATTCCCATCTTCGATTGCTAAAAACAGTTTACGCGGGCTCAGGGTAGGGAAGAGCCCCAACGGACCCTCTACAAGAACCAGTGCGTTTTCATCTACGGGACGCCCTACGCGCAGTGGACTCCCATGGTCGTACGATTTTGGCCCATCGTCGTCGACGGCTTCAAATATCGTGTTCACTATCTTGGGCTGCGAATTCTGGAAGATACTCGGGAAAGTGTAATCGGCAAAGCACCCAAGTCCTCGCAGAAGACTGATCTCACGGTTCGCTCCACAAAGCGCAGTGCCATTGCTGTTGTCCAGCCCCCAATTCCCATGGACGAAAGCGAAGTGGGTCTTACCATCCACGCTCTTTAAGAAATGGAATTTTTGAAAATACTGCACGGCATCCGAAAATTTCTTCTCCGTGGACTCCTGCGTATCGTTGCCGTGATGATAATGTAGTTCCACTTCACCGTTTCCATCATGCACAAGCGCCTGCAGCGCTATCATGTTCTTGTCGATAGGCTGTTCCCCTGGGTAGAACCAAGTGTGCTGCACCTTACGCCCGCTACTATCCCGATGCCGGCCGGCCAGCTTAGGATAATCGGCTTCCCACCTCTGCATCCGGTCCAGCCGGGCGCCAGGTTCAAAGTGATCGGCAAACATGACGAAGAGATGCACCGGCTTCGTCTGCGCCACTTCCTGGTGCATGCGATTTTCGGCATAACCGGGCAGCCACACATAAAGTTTGCGGTCGTAAATGCGGTAAGCAAACGCGAAAAAGTAGAAGCAGATGGCAATAACTACAGCGCGGAAAACATATCGCATAGAGAGAATGCTATCGCCCTCGCCGCTAAGCCTTCTCTCCCCACATCACCATGTTCCAGGCAAGCCGGCGGACAATCGGAATGCGAGTCAGCACGGAATCCAGAGACTGCAAAGGAAGCCACCAACGAAGCGTTTCCGGAGTCTCGCGGAAAATGCGTTTCCAGTATCGATCGTCATTGGGATGCACCCGGTCAACCAGATAATACTTCAAGAAAAGCACGAGCGAACAGATCCAAAACTCCCGGTGACGTACATTTCGAAAATACTTAGACGCTAAGCGGACATGCGCAAACGTAAGTGGAGCCTCATCGTCAGTTCGAACAGCCGTAGCCATCCTCCGGTATACCTCGATGACCGGATTGTAAGCGAGCGGGTCAAAGGAGAAGAACTTTCCCCCTGGTTTAAGGACTTTCTGTATCTCACGAAACAGAGTTTCTTTATCGGCGACGTGGTGGATGGTATTCGCAATGTATACCAAGTCAAACGACTCAGCGGGAAGATCTAACGTCTCTCCCGGCATTACACTGCCAGTTATCTTTACACTGTGCAACACGCCAAGACGGACGGCGCAATCCACCATGCCGGGGGAGATGTCCGTGCAAGTCACGTCCGCACCCTGAAGAGCGAAGTAAACGGAAGATTCGCCCAACCCCGCCCCCACATCGAGCAGACGCTTGCCGTTAAGCGGTCCCATTTGCGAGAGAATGAACCGGTTCTCCATCGCGGCGGGTGCTTCAAACACTTCGCGGACACGAATATCTTCGAGCTTGACACTCGCCGCCCAGTTGTCGTGAAACTCAGTTTCTTTAGCGTGCAGATCGTGCTGCGCCGATGAATCGCTCATACATCCTCCGCGAATCGATGTTTCTCGAGTTGGGTCCCGCAAGCCGCCAGGTTAGCCGATGTCGCTACGATGTAAAGAGGCCGGCCTTTGCTCTCTTCAAAAATGCGTCCGATATATTCGCCAAGCACGCCGATGCTAATCAGGATCGCGCCGCCAATCAGGCATACAACGACGATCACGGACGTCCATCCGGGCACCACATAGAGCCCTAACAGAATGCGTGTCACGGCATAAATCCCTTCAACTATCCCTGCCAGCGCAACCAAAAATCCAAGACCAAGGCTCACGCGCAGCGGCGTCGGCGAAAACGAGATTGCCGCCGTCCAGGCGAACAGAAGCATTTTCCGGAGTGGATATTTTGTAACTCCCCCCGAACGGGGCTGACGGATATATGATACTGTGGTCTGCGCAAAGCCTACCCAGCAAACCATGCCTCTGAGAAACCGGTGCGTTTCGCGCATTTCATTCAGAGCGTTGAGGCAGGCGCGGGAGACCAGCCGGAAGTCGCCAACATCGGGCTCGAGTTCGCGGAGAACCAGCGTACTCATCAACCGGTAGAACAACCATGCCGACGCACGCTTGAACAAGCTCTCGCCCTCACGTTTAACACGCTTACCCATGACCACGTCGTAACCGGCCCGATATTTCGAGACCATGTCGAGGATCACTTTGAGGGGATCCTGTAGATCGGCGTCCATCAGCACTATCGCGTCGCCAGAGGCGTGGTCCAGGCCCGCGGTAGCCGCGGATTGATGTCCGAAATTTCTGGCCAGGTTCAGAACCCGCACGCGGTGGTCGTGGGAGGCCCACTCCAGAAGGTGATCCAAGCTCGCATCGGAACTGCCGTCATTCACCAAAACCACTTCTGAAGGATAAGGTAAGGTTGCCAGAAAACTCGTAAGTTCGGAGCGCAAGTACGGTAAGGAGTCTTCTTCGTTATACAGTGGGATAATGATCGACAACAGGCCCGGTTCGCTGCGCGGAGTGAGACGATGATAGGTCTGAGGCATAAAGGGCTCGTTCCGGCGCGCCGCTTGTTGCATTCGCGTGTTGCGTTTGGTATCCAATCGATACCTCAACTACGATATCATTGAGATCATTCTATAGCGGCATCCGGGCGCGATAGCTGCACGACACTTCTACTACGAGGGACATTGCCGAAGCCTTTTCGGAAACATGCAGATGCTTCTTACTCAACGGAATCGCTGGCCGGAATCGTTTCAACGGCTGCAAACCGGGTGGAGTCTTTTCTCGGCCAATATCCATTCCTTACGCTTGCGATCTTTACCGCTGCATACATTCCCTACGTAATCGCGAGAGCTCTGCTGAAACCACTGTGGTTCGACGAACTGGCCACCTTATTCGTCGCCCGGATGGACTCGATTGCGAAAATAGTCACGGTCCTTTCCGCAGGTGTGGATGCCCAGCCTCCCCTTTCGTTTTTCCTTGTCCACTGGTCTACGCGCCTGCCGATCGGCGAATTGATCTCGGCGCGGATTCCCAGTATGTTTGGCTTCTGGTTGATGTCGGTGTGCGTTTACCTCTTTGCAGCGCGGCGAGGGCCGCGCATATGGGCGATTTTGGCTTTGCTCTTCCCGTTTACCACGGGTCTTTTCTTTTACGCAACGGAAGCGCGGCCCTACGGGTTAGTGCTCGGATTTTCTGCACTTGCACTGTTGGCGTGGCAATCCGCTCCAAATAGCCGGTACCGGCCGCTCTGGCTCATTGCCCTGTTCCTCAGTCTTGCGGCTACCATTTGCACTCACTATTACGGTGTCCTCGTTCCAATCGCGTTGGGGGCGGGGGAATTAGCCCGATGGTGGCGAAGGCGCGCTATCGGATGGGAGATGGCGGCAATCGCTGCGTCCTACGGAGTACTCGCGTGGCTGCGGCCGATACTTTCGGCACAAACAAGCAGACTTGGCGTACACTGGGCAAAGCCAAAGTTCGCATATGTTCTGGAATTCTACAATTCTTCTCTGGAACCGGCACTTCTGCCAATAGCTCTGCTGGTCCTTGCCGTAGGCGCCTATGAAATGATTCGGCGCAAGCCGGCCACGTTGTCCCAGGATAATCTCCCCGTTGAAGAACTCGTAGCCGCATTGGCCTTCCTTCTGATTCCGCTAAGTGCATACGCGGTCGCTGTATTAGTCACTCACACGTATACGGGACGATATTCGATCGCGAGCCTGCTTGGGATGAGTCTGCTGTTCTGTTGGGGCGTGCGGCATTTCACCGGAGATCGAACCGGGTCTGCGCTCGTTGCGGTCCTGGTCCTTTGTGCGTTGCTGGGCCCCGAAGAACTACGGACACTGCGCACAGCGCGGCATTACAAACTCAACGCCGATCTGCAAGATGAGTACCCGTTCCCGTTTAATGGCGATCTGCCGATCGTGGTCCAGGACGGGCGTGATTTCTTGAAGATGGCACGTTACGCTCCGCCGGAGTTGGCGCGGCGTCTTTTCTATTTAGCCGATCCTGAACAGTCGCTCCGGCTGGAAGGTTCACTCGGACTCGACGTTTCTCTGCTGGATCTAAAGAACTGGTTTCCTCTACAGGTCGAGCAATACAGATCGTTCGTTATGCATCACGACCGCTTTCTACTTTTCTGGGGTAAGCCGGCCAAGGAATCTCTGATCGGATGGCAGATGACCAAGCTCCTTGAGGACGGTGCAAGATTGGAAGTCGCAAAACAGCGCGGCCAACGGGTGCTGTTTACAGTCGATCTTAGAGGTAAAGCTCCACCCTCATTCTCTGACAATGTTCAGAGGGTCCCGTAGCGCAGGATTCATACCTGAAGCGATATGCTATTCGTCAGCCTCAATTAGGAAGAACAGGTTGAGCGCCGAAGGGGGATACGTTTGTTCAACACTATGGAATTAGATATGTCGTTGTGCCACAGAACAGCCCGGCCTTAAAGTACATGGGAAGCGCCGCGCCGGAGCAGGTTTTTGGATCCCTGATGCTGTATGGATTTCCTGGAGCATCGATGAAGCGCCTCCGGATTTGAAAAGAGTCCCTGGGCGTGCATATAGGGCATAAGCGCCTTTGCTTGTATTAGGGGAGTACAGGGAGTATCGCTGCATAAGGAATTGCTCATGCCCGCTAACATCCCCGTACCCGGACTCTGACGCCTTACGGCGTAGCCAGCACCTGCGCGCCCCCCACCTTGATCGTGGCATTCCCGGCATTCCGGTACACAATCTGATACCACATCATCCTCTGTGACAGCGCCGGAATGGTGACCGTGCAACCGCTAGTACAGGCCAATCCCGCCGGCGCATCGCTGGTCTCATACGAATACACCGAGTTCCCCGTCTGGATCCCTGCGCCGTTCGCCACGCAATTCTCCAGCCGCGTCGAGCATTGGAAGCTCGGATTGTATCCAAACCGGACATACACATTATTCGTGCCGGCCGGAACACTGCCGAGCCGGATAGGAACCGGAATCCATGTACCGCGATTGATACCCCGCTGCGGCCCAGGGTACGGTGGCACCTTCGCCAGGGACATCATCTGCCGCGTGCCGTACTGCCCGCCGTTGTTCTGGATCATCGTCCAGTCGCCGTTCGGCAGCACCGGGGCATTCCAGAGATAGGTGGTGGTTCGCGGAATATGGAACGCATTCGTAATGCGCCGGGAGCCGGAACTGAACGGATCGTGAAAAGCCGAATACTGCGCTACATAATCGGCGTTGGCGGAAACAACCCCAGTGCAAATATCGTTGAATTGATAGTCGAACCAGGCCTGTTCCTTCGCCGAGCAGGAATACGATCCGCCGCCTGCTGTTCCGGCGGGTAGTTTGGCCACGAATGGAGCGTTGATGTAGATGTCGTTTACGGTTGAGCCGGCATAGCATTCCCCGGCCTTGTGCGCGAAACAGTAGGTGTAGTTATACCCGGCGGTGTCCGGCAAAAGGAAGCCCGGCGCACTGACGTCCCTCACCGTGCGCATACCAACCTTTATGTACGGCACTTGACGTTTATCGTCAAATGGATTGTCGTAGTTGTAGGCGGTAGCGGCGGACTTATATAAGAAAGATCCTGCGCCGCCCAGCTTCGTCACCACTTGCGGCCAATACGGCCCCATGATGTACTGCCGTGCGTCGAAAAACGATGGATTGGATGCTACATTTTGCACTGGAGAGATATGCTTCTCCATGTAATTGCCGAAGCCGTTCCCCCTTTGTCCATCGAAGTTTGCATTGCCGGGAATACAGCCGTAATCGGAGGTCGTGGTCGAGAAGTAATTCCCCGGTGCGGAGTGCCGCAGCAGGTATGGAGAGTCGCCGCCGGCAAAATCCGCACACGTCATTGGCGGGGTGAGTCCGAGCGTTGGGTACTCAGGTGTCGAAGTAGCGGGGTAGGTGTCCGATACTGTGAAGTTATCGCGTGTGAAGGAATGCGATGCCCCATTCATGGGTTTATCGATGAGATTCCCCGCTATCCCTTGACTGTATGGATCTCCTGCCTGAGCGCCGTGTGGCGCATTTGTGTAATCCCACCACTTAGGAACCGTGCTGCACGCCTCCAGCACCGCCACGCCATTCGGATGTGTAGTTACTCCATAGTTGCCCCTTTGCAGCACTATCGTATTGCCGGAGAAATTCACAATCCGCATGTTGACTTCATTTTCCATGTTGATCGGGTCGCCGATTTGCGCGGACTGCCCGCCAAAATTATCGTTGGGCGGGGTGGCCCAACCGGGAGTAGTTGGAAGAATGCTGGAAACTGTGACTGTGGTGCATTGGTTGCCGGTTATGCCGAGTGGATTTGTAAAGCCAAGAGCCGATAACTGAGCCGCGCAATCGGTAGGCGTGGCGGACATAGCGCCACTCGTGACTGTCATTTGATACGGTCCCCGGTACGCGGAAGATCCATCAAGAACCTGGCCTGACCAGTTGTAATAGTCGGACCCTTCCCAACCGAGGGCTGTATGAAGTCCGCAATACTTGGCGTTTGAGTTCGACCATGTATTCATTAGCGCTATAACCTGATTCGTGTTGACGTTATACACGCCCAGCCACCCTAGCGTATTTTGACCGTTGAGAGTCGCGGAAAGAGCGAGAATTCCCGGTTTGGGAATACGTCCAACGGTCATACGCAATCCAGCGGCGGATGGATCGAAAGCCGCCACTTTATCGGTAATCGTGCTTGGATGCGGAGTAAGACTAACCCATCCCCAAATTTGCGAATTGCCTATTCCCTGCGTGCTCGTGCCGACATCGCGGAACATCCCGAAGTTCTTGTTCCCGATATACGGACCTTTCATTAGCTGTTGCGATCCGTCATCGAAATTCAAGGTCTGATACGCCGTCGGAACGTAGGGAGTGTCGTCTATCGCTCCTACCCCGGAACTGTTGCCCCAGCCCTCTCCTGTGTATACGGTGTAGGCAAGCCCCAGATAACGAACGTCCGCGGGTGTGGTGCTTGGATTGATCCAATAGAAGACTTCCGTCCCGCCTGGGGTCGAGATGTGGCACAAATGGCCGGTAGCGGCGGTCGATTTCCATGACAAGCCGCCACCGCGAAAAGTTACAGCGCCGTTCGAATCCGAAGGAAATGCGCCGCCTGCTGTGCCGTCGGAACCGTTCAGATCGTAAGTATTGGCTCCTGTTACCGTGACCGTAAAAGTTCCGTTCGCCGCCAGATTGCCGGGACCGTTCACCTGCGTAATCGACTCCCCGTTTACATAGTCGTGCGAAGTGGTGGTCGTCATGTGGATTGGTGCGGTGTTAGTCGCACCGCCGATCCTCCAGCCCTCCGGATAGCGGGTATTGGTGCATTGCTTCGATCCACCGGACCCTCCATTGGTCACCTGCCCATAGACAAGGTTGTACAAAAACTTCACCGAGTCAATGCTAAGAGTTCCACTAACGGAGCTTTTACGGATGATGAACCCGAAATTGGAGGCTTGCCAGGACGCGGTAGTGTTTGCCGGAGATCCGGAAAGCGTAATGGAGATCGCCGAGTCAACCGCCGCGACTGTGTATTCGACCCCGTTGTAGGTGATATGGGTCCCGGTAGTCCAGCGCGGATCGAAGGAGTTCTGTTGATAGCCGCCGATGAGGTTCAGGGTCGTGCCTGTGTTGCTTGCGTTTCCGTGACGGCCTGAGGTGTCAAGCGAATAAGGAATCTGTTGGTTTGGGTTCAACCAGGCGGAGAGCATGGCTGCTATGGGAACAGGGTTGCCCGTCGCGTCGGGATCTCCCGTTGTGACCGTAGCTCCAAGACTGCCGACCGGCAATCCGGAGATCGGGATGTATGGGCCGTAACAGGTCGCGCCGTTGATTGTCAGGCAGACTTCTGCCGTAGTTCCGGCATTGTCGACAAATCCATGAACCTGGAAGGTAAGCCCGATCACTTGATTTCCTATCGGGTCGGTAGCTCTATTGGACGTGACGATCAGAGGGTCGTTCGTGGAGCCTGTAAACGTCGCGGCGGCTCCATCATCCGCTAGGACATTGTTCGGATTTACCCAGTTTCCACTCGCGTCATAGGCGTGGTTAAAGAAGATGAATCCGGGGCCGTAGGGCTCCACCTGATAGTTGGGCTTCTGGAATTTCTGGACGAAGACGCCGGTAACCGGATCTATTACTCCGGCATTGTTGTTCCAGTCCAGGAAAGGCCACGCCGACTCCCCAGGGGCGCTGGGGTCAATCGGGGCCTGCACAGTGGGAAATGTATCCCCCGGCGCGATGTTGGCAGTACTGAACGTCCCTGTGACGACATCGGAACCACAGGTTAGCCGGTAGTAATGCAGTGTGTTGGTCTGAAGAGCGCGGGACACGCGGATACCGGTCAGCGCCACGGGCGCGTAATTAATTCCGGCCCCGGCAGCGCCAATCAAAAATGTCCGCTCACGGCCTTGAGCGCCATTGCGAAAATCGGAATTCGACCCAGTGAACAGCGATGGATTTACATCGTTTACGAGTGGCGTAAAGCTTGCCGATTCCGAAACCTCAATACTGCAGGCCGACGGAAACGGAGCCGAGTAGCGAAGAATCGCTTCGCGAGGTGTTGCATCTGTAACTCGAGGGTTTGTGATTGCCCCAAAGCAAGGCACAGTTATAAGTAAAACGAGTAGTCGTGTCATAAATGGGCCTTAGTAACTCGGGAACCACTTCGCGGTGCTTGCGTCGAAAATGAAACGCATGGCCCGGCTCACAGCCGCAGTGGATGAAACGGCGATGTTTCCGCCAGTTACAGTCGTAAATGGCGCGTCTGGAATAAGAGTCAAAACCTCTCCATCCATCATGCCGGCGGCGCTAATTGTTGAAATGCTGCCTGCCCCGGTTATATGGTGGACACGGTTGGTGGGGGTGATGGTTGCGCCGGACGCTATTGGCGCCCCGGTTCCAGGCGTCAAAGTGAAAATAGGAAGAACGGCCGTGTTAACCGATATCGTTTGCGTGTGTCCGCTGAATGTAGACACCATGCCGGTGCCCGCCAGTGTGCGGCTGCGGCTTACAACGCCGCGAAGTTCCGTCGCGCCATTTATGTCGAATGTTCCGTTGGTCGATGCCCAGGTAGCGAGTTGGATATCGTCCACGCCGAAGGCTGCCCCTTGCACCGGTGTTGTACAGCCGCCGAGTCCAGAACAGGTTACGGCCAGCCCGGCCGTGTAGTAGACTTTGCCCACCGGCGGAGTGACGGATGTATCGATTCCCAATCGGACCGTGCCTGACCCGGCGTTAATCGTGACGGTTCCAGCCGTCATCGTATAGCTGACCCCGTTGACCTCCACATTGCCGCTGGAAATTACGAGTGATGACGCATTAGCCCGTGTAGTTCGAAGATCTGTCAACTGAGTAAGTGAGGACGCACTGCTTGAGTTGCAAGGCATCCACGTATTGACCCCAGCATTCCAGCAAATCACCTGTGTATCGGCCGGAGCTGCACCGGCGACGCTTCTCCCTTGCAACTGTAGTGCATTCATGCTGCTTTGAACCGTCCAGATATTGGTAGCCGTGCATCCGTAAAGATTCGCACCTGCTGGCGCATCTATTTTGAAGAAGGTTTCACCCGTCGCGCAGGTAGCTGGAAATGCAGTGCCGGTCTTTGAAGGTTTGGTCGATGTAGCCGAACTGAAATCGACACTTTTACCTTGCGTTCGCAAATCAATTTTTGTCTGCGCTCTGGCTGTAATCGCGATCGTTGTCGCCGCAACAACCAAAACTAATTTTCTTCTCATTCGCATCCTAACCTCTCAAGAAACGTTTAAAAACTTTCCTGGTTTCAAACTAAAACTCCCAGGGGGCAGTCGGAGATGATACGCCGTTCAAAACATGTTCAACATGTTCAGAACACAGGGAAAGAAAGTTGAAAGGTTTTTGTGACCGCAAAACGGATGCTCCTGGGCTAAGCATAACGCTGCCCTGCTTGGCCCGGGAGACCCGCGTGAAGCGCTCTCGCCGCGCGAGGCCACCTATAATGGTGCTCATGCTTAAGAAACCTCCAACTGTGGTTTCCGTCATCGGTGTGAAGGCTTCTTTCATTGGTGGAATGCAGTACTGGGCTCGCGACCTCTCAAGAGAATTGGACCGCATTGGCTGGAAAAGCGTCCTTTGTTTCGCAACACCGCCATCCGATGAGGTGAGGCAGTTTCTCGACTTGCCGAATATATCCTTTGAGGTGCTTGATAACTCCTGGCAGTTTTCGGCTAAGCCCACCAAGGAGCTGGCGAAAATTCTCAGGAGGCACCGTCCGGAAATCCTGCATCTCCATTTTACCGGGTTTGTGGGGGTTTATCCCTGGCTTGCAAAGTTGAATGGCGTCCGGAAGGTCTTCTTCACAGATCAGGGATCGCGTCCTGAGGGGTTTATCCCCTCGCGCCGGCCCCTCTGGCGGCGGTTAGCCACTCGTGTGATCAACTGGCCTATCGATCGAATCTTCTGTGTCAGCGAGTATGGCCACCAAGCCCTGGAAAAGCTGGATCTGGTTCCAGCTGGACGGATAAAGACCGTTTATAACAGCATCGATCTCAACCGGTTCGACACGGTGAAATCGGATGGTTCTGAGTTCCGCCGCAAACATGGCATACCGGCCGGCCGGACGGTCGTTTTGCAGGTAAGCTGGATTATCCCGGATAAAGGCATTGAAGATCTTTTGCAGGCTGCCAGTATCGTGATTCCGCGGTTCCCGCAGGCACACTTTCTTTTCGTTGGGGAAGGCGCCTTCCGGCAGAAGTTTGCTTCCATGGCGAATGAGCTTGGCATTGGCGATCACGTGACATGGACAGGCATGGTAAAGGATCCACTGGCCGAAGGGGCATTCGCCAGCGC
>JBBPYD010000057.1:0-36417 GCA_038200305.1 Bryobacterales bacterium | reverse complement strand
GAGATATTGAAGGCGGAGCAGATCACCGAAGTCATCATGGCCGGGCAAGTGAAACACGCGAAGATATTCTCATCGATTGTGCCGGACTGGCGGCTGGTGAAGCTGCTCGCGTCGTTACGGGGCAAGAATACTGCGGCGCTGATTGGCGGCGTGGCCAAGGTTCTGGCCGGCGAAGGCATCCAGCTTGGGGATTCCACGCGTCTGCTAAAGCCACTGATCGCCGGTAAGGGTGTGCTCACGAAACGGAAACCGACGTCTGACGAGGAGAAGGATGTAATGTACGGCCGCCGTGTGGCCGGAGCGCTCGCGGGTTTCGATATTGGCCAGAGTACCGCCATTGCAGACGGCGCCTGCATCGCGGTGGAAGCTATGGAGGGAACAGACGCGATGCTCCGGCGCGCAGCCAGTCTGTGCAATGGCAAACCTCTGCGTCTGATCAAGGCTTCTAACGGACGCCATCATCTACAGTTCGACGTTCCAGTGGTGGGCCTGGATACGATTCCTGTGATGCAGGAAACCGGGACAACCGTTCTGGCGATCGACGCCGGACGAACTCTCTTGCTGGACCGTGAACGAATGATCGAGCAGGCCGATGCGAGTGGGATTTCGATCATTGGGCTGGAACCGGTCGAAACACCACAGTAGCCCCACATAAGCCCGCTTAGATTCCGCGCATGTTACTATGACTCCGCGCGCCGGGAGAGCGGCATTTGGAACCAATTCGGATGGCGGTGGTTGGGGCCGGTGGGTTCGGCAAGAATCATCTTCGTGTGATCCACGAGTCGGCAGAGGCCACGCTGGCCGCTGTGGTGGATACAGATGCGGCTACAGCCGCGGCCGCAGCACAGCAGTACGGATGCACTGGTCTAACCGCTATTAGCGAATTATTCGGAAAAGTAGATGCCGCGGTTATCGCCGTGCCTACCGTCTTCCATGCGGATGTTGGCTGCCGCTTGATGGAAGCCGGAATCGACGTGCTTGTGGAAAAGCCCATCGCCCCCGATCTAGCCTCAGCCCGGAGGCTTGCCGGGACCGCCTTCGCCAATGGGCGAATCCTGCAGGTCGGCCATTTGGAGCGCTTCAATCCGGCGGTGCAGGCTCTGCGGCCGCTAATCACCACACCGCTGTTCTTCGAAATTCACCGTCTGAGCGTGTTCAGCCCGCGCAGCCTCGATGTGGATGTGGTGCTGGACCTGATGATCCATGACATCGACATCCTTCTCTCGCTGGTATGCAAGATGCCGGACGATATCCGAGCCGTGGGCGTCTCTATCCTCTCGGAAAAGGTCGATATCGCCAACGTCCGGCTCTCTTTTCCCGGTGGGTGCGTGGCGAACCTGACCGCCAGCCGGGTCTCGACTGAGCGTGTCCGGAAAATACGCCTGTTTCAACCGCATCAGTATATTTCCCTGGACTATCACCGCCAGGATGTTGCGGCGTTCAACGTGAGTGAAGACCGGCAGATCGGATTTTTACCGGTACCGATACAAAAGCAGGAGCCGCTGCAGTTGGAGATCCAATCGTTTCTGGATTGCGTCCGCCAAAGGACTGCGCCGCAGGTGGGTGCCGGGGAGTCCATCCAGGCGCTCGATGTGTCGTTGCAAATCCTTGGTAAAATTGAAGAGCATCTGGGAGTTGTTGCGGATGCGCTCAAGAAGAGCACCGCAACCTCTGGCTTCCCCGCATCGTCTTAAGAAGTTATTACTACATGAATTCAACGGCCCGGCGAGATGTGAATATGCCTCCTGCTGAACCCCACTTCCTCTTGGAATGGGAGGGTTCCGCTGATCCCGGCCGCTGGTTTCGCCTTGCCATCGCGTCTCTTGTCATCCACCTGTTCCTCATAACGGGAGTCTTGTACGTAGCCAGCCGGCCGGTTCCGCCGTATGTGCGGCCGCAACCGGGCGAGAGCCGAAAGGTCACTCGGCTGACCATGCCGCCCGTAGAACTAACCCAGAAAGCTCCGAACAAGGCTCCGTTGAGCAAGGAATTCAACCTGGAGAGCATCGCGCCGCGTGAAGCCGCGAGCAATCGTCCAAACCCAGGAGCAAACGACCGTCCCGCCCGTGCAGTACAGAAGTTTACTCCACCGGCTCCAACCAGGGCGCCAGTACCTACGCCCGCAATGCCAGATGCTCCGTCGATTGATACAGCGCAGAATAAGGCGCCGAGTCCGGCCCCGATAGCGGGTACCACGGACCAGATTTCCCCTCCTCAGATCCGCCCCGAGGAGAAACCGAAGCTGGCGTTTGAAAAACCGGGCGTGGACAGCGGCGTTCCCCAGGGATTGTCGCGAATCCAGGCTCCCAAAAATACGGTTCAGGAGGCAGTCCGGGAGGCGGCCCGCAGCCATGGCTCGCACGGTCTGATCCTTGGCGATGACGCCGACGCGACATCCGGGGCCGGCCCCAACCCACGAAATTCGCCAATTCCAGGCAAGCTCGGCAGCAGCCTGGAACTGCTCAGTGACCCCATGGGTGTTGACTTCTGGCCCTATCTCATCAAGGTTCTAGCCGCCGTGCGAAGGAACTGGTTTGCGGTCATTCCGGAGAGCGCCAGAATGGGGCGCGGCGGCCGCGTCGTGATCCAGTTCGCCATCGCCCGCGACGGGAACGTGCCCAAGCTGGTGATCGCCATGCCCTCCGGCGCCGAGGCTTTGGACCGCGCCGCTGTCGCCGGAATTAGCGCGTCCAATCCTTTTCCACCCCTCCCCGCCGACTTTAAAGGCAGCCAAATTCGCCTCCAATTCGCATTTCAATATAGCGTCGCTCCACGCTAATTAGTGTGTGTCCGTGCACATGTGTAGCGCATTAATACCCACCCAATACCTCTCCAACTAAGGCGAACTTCCGGGGGCAACCTAATGTAATCAGCCAAGGTACATTGTTGCCGATAGATGGTTTAATCCTAACTAACGCAATAGAAAGTCTCAAATTGGAACCGCTTTCCAGTTTGGAATTGTAAGCTCCGGGATGGGAGCGCCTGTCCGATAACCCGTTTCATTTTGGGAATCGGCGCGTTGGACTTTTGGTCCAGGCCGTTCCGGATTGCAGTGGGCAGCCGCGGCAATAATCGCTGCGTTAGCAAGGAGATAGTTATGGGTACGACTCTTAGTAAGGGGCTTCCTTCGAACTCGTTGAACGAATGGGCCGCAGCATGCAAATACCTGAACGCCGATCAGATGGAACCGGCGCCGGTCACCTCCGGTAGCGAGGTGCAGTCACCGGACGAGAAAGGTATGGAGCGTGCGATGCAAGCCAAGAGTATGTCCGCGGCACTAGTTAGTAAGACGGCCAAGCGCGATCTTGTAGTTCTGGAGCATCTGCCGTTAGTGAAGGCGATCGCGGTGCGAGTCTATGAGAATCTTCCCGTCCACGTGGATCTCGACGACCTGGTACACGCGGGTATTCTGGGATTGTTCGATGCGGCCGCCAGGTTTGACCCCGAAAAGCAGGTGGTGTTCTCAAGCTATGCGAAGCACCGCATTAAAGGTGCGATTCTGGATAGCTTGCGCCAGCTCGATTGGGCGTCGCGCGACCTGAGAAGGCGTCACAAGCAATTAGAAGCGGCAACGCGGGATCTTGCATCTGAGCTGCACCGCGCGCCTACGGAGGCTGAGATTGCGGCACGTCTCGGCGTCGATGTGGACCGCTGGCGTCAAATGATGATAGACCTGCGCAATGTTGGGCTTATATCGGCGAGTTCGCGCTCATCGGAAAACGAGGACATGCCGGCGCCGGATTTCCCGGGCAAACTGGAAACACAACCGGATTCCATGTGCGCCCGCGAGCAGCTCCGCTCTCTGCTCGGCACAGCGATGCAGACTCTTCCGGATCGCTACAAGAAAGTGGTGGTTCTGTACTATACCAATGAGATGACGATGAAAGAGATCGGCGGAGTGCTCGGGATTAATGAAAGCCGGGTATCGCAGATACACAAATTGGCTCTTGAAAAGATGAATGTGGTGCTCCAGGGAGCCGGAATTCATAGCTGCAGCGCGTTTTAGAAACGGTGTGCTATTCCACTTTGATTGTGTAGGGCATGATCCGCATCAGCCCGCCGCGCGACCATAACTTGTAATCCAGTCCTTGCATCAGGTTGCGGATCTTTGCTTCCACCGCATTGTCGCCGCCTGTTCGCATCAGTTGATCGAAGATGGTCCGCTTGCCTGGATAAGGCACAAGCCGGATCTTTTCGTCAGACCGGATGTGGGCCCGTTTCTTCACCAGTTCAATCGCTTTGTCCAGGCCTCCCAGATCGTCGATCAGGCCGTTGTTCTTTGCCTGTTCGCCGAGCCAGACACGCCCCTGGGCCAGAGCCTGCATCTCGTCATACGTCCGCTTCCGCGCTTGGGCCGCCTTCGATACAAAGCCGGTATAGAACTCATTGAGCGATTCGCGCAGTTTTTCTTTTCCGGCCGGCGTGAGCGGATGATAATCGGAATCGATGTCCGCATTTCGTCCGCGCGTCAGAATATCTTTCGTAATTCCGAGTTTGTCGTACAGGCCACGAAGGTTCAACTTGCCGTAAATGATTCCAATCGAGCCAGTGAATGTATCGGGATAAGCGATAATCGGATCGCCGGTCATTGCTACGTAATATCCACCCGACGCGGCAACGTCCGACATGGACACCACCATCGGTTTTTTCGCGCTGAGCAACTTCACTTCTCGCAGCATTTCGTCCGATGCGATCGCATCGCCACCAGGCGAATCCACCCGCAGGATCACGCCCTGAATATCGGGGTCGGCTCCCACTTTTCGCAGCAGCTTGATAAACGGACCCGATACGAAGCCTTCCTCGGTTGCGAAGCCGCTGCTTTCATCACCTCTGACGATAGTGCCATCGCCCACCAGCAGCGCGATCTTCTTCTTTCCCTCCACGCCCAATGAGGAACCGCTGATCCTGGCGTAATCGTAATGAGAAAGCTTCTTCAGTTCGGACTGTTTCAGCAGATCCTTCATCTCGCCATAAACCTGATCTTCGTAACGCAACGAATCCACCAGACCGTACTTCAGCGCCTGCGTGGCGGTAAATGGGCCATCGTCGATAATCGCGCGCATCTGATCCGGCGTTTTCTTCCGTGATTCCGCGAACGTTTGAATCAGGCGCCCATACAAACCATCGAGGACGGAATTCATCACCTCCAGAGTCGCGGGAGTCGCGGATGTCTCAGTGAACATATCGCCTGCATCTTTGTATTTACCGACGTGATAGACCTCCACATCCACGCCAATCTTATCCAGCGTCTTTTTGAAAAATGTCAGCTCCGCGCGCAGGCCCTTCATATCGAGCATGTCTTCCGGGTCCATGTAAATGCGATCGGCCGCCGTCGCCAGATAATATTCGCGCGTCTTCGGGTATTTCAAATACGCGATCAGCGGCTTACCGGACTTTTTGAATTGCAGCAGATCTGCCCGCAACTCCTGCACCTTGCCCCAGCCCGCATCCACACCCTCCGGCTCCAGGACCACGGCCTTTATCCGCGGATCGGCCGCTGCATTTCGCAGCATCGACCATACGTCGCGCACGGTGACGCGAGGCGCTTCAGTGAAAAAGGGAATCGGAATTTCAACTGGAGGCTTTTCCGGAATGCCGCCCCGCAAGCGCAGGATCAGCGTGGAACCTTCCGCCACCTTTGGAGGGCGCTCTCCAAAACGCAAAGCGGAGAAGACTACGACTACAACCGAGAGGACTGCCAGCAGCAGACCGACAAGAATTCCGATCAAAAACTTCTTCATAGGTTTCCGGGGCGGAGCACCAAAACTCTAAGCGAACTTCAGCCCGAGTTCAGTTCCAACTTTTAGAATATGCTTTTTACCTTCCTCATACTGACCGGCATCTTTCAGATGCTCCAGCATGAGCGGAGTCTCCACCGGCATTTTCGCCAGCTCGCTCAAGTACGTCCGGTAATCCATTTCACCACGGCCCGGAATCACCTCGGCGAAATGCAAGTTGTATCCATCGGGAACCCACGCCAAATCCTTGGCATGACAGGAGAGCACCCAAGGCCCCAGCTTGCGGAAACATTCCCGGATATAGTCCGCGTTGCGATAGAACATGTCCGGTGAATCCACCCCGTTGCATACATCCAGATGGACCCCGAATGTCTTCCGGTCCACTGCCTTGATCAGCTTCAAATATCCGTCCACGCCGTGCGGTTGCAGGCCGACCTGCATCTCAATACTGAACTTAGTGCGCCCCGGCTTAATGGCGTCAATCACCTTGCGGCAGTTCTCAACCGTGGCGTCGAAGGCGTCCTGCGTATAATTTTTCGGATGCAGACCGTACCAGACCTTCGGATTATAGGATCCGGCGATGTCTACGCAGCAGCGGGCACCCACGCCTTCGGCCAGGGCCAACCGGTCCGTAACATATTGAAGGTTCGTCCGGCGCTTTTCGGTGTCAGGGTCTAGCATGTTCACCCACGCGCCCACCTCCGCAATCACAACGTCGTGCGCCGCAAACGCCTTCTCAATCGCGCGGACCCGCACCGTATCTTCCGCCGTGGCTTTCGGACAGTTGGCTGCGCTGTACCCAAGCCGCTTGTATTGACGGGCGAGCTCTTCCGGATCGTCAGAATTAAGGAATATAGGACCGCCCAGGCGAATGCGGGTTCCAGAAGCCAGGAGGAAGGGGGCGGCGGAGAAAGCGGCGAGAATACTTCGGCGGGTGGGTTCCACTACTCCAATACAGTACACGATTTCTGGAGCACTACACCAGATTCGGAATCTGGATAATCTTCTTTTGGATGGCGTACTGGACGAGTTGCGCCTTGTTGTGGATATCCAGCTTCCGCATGAGATTGAACTTATGTGCCTCAATGGTTTTCACGCTGAGGCTCAGGTCGCACGCAATCTCTTTCACGGAATTCCCTTCCGCCAGCATCTTCAATACTTCACGCTCACGCGTGGTTAAGGTTGCAAAACGCGGCATACGATTTGTAGATTTTATGCGGGAACGGAAATCATCCACCAACTGGGACAACATCCGCGGGCTCAGATAGCTGCCGCCACGGCAAATATCGCGGACCGCAGCCACTAATTGCGCGGCAGGGCTGTCCTTCAAAACATAACCGCTTGCACCCACTTCCATTCCTTCCACCAGATAATCTTCGTCGTCATACATGGTGAGGAAGAGAATTTTAGTGTCAGGACGAGCCTTTTTGATTTGCCGCGTTGCTTCAAAACTACTGAGACCCGGCATTCCAATGTCCATCAGGACCACATCGGGATGAATATCACCGCACTTATCCACGGCTTCACCACCGTTGGCGGCCTCGCCCACGACCTCCATATCAGGTTCCACGGATATTAAGGTTCTGATGCCCTGGCGAAACAGAGTATGGTCATCCGCCAACATGATCCGGATTTTAGACATATGTTGTGCCTGAACTCCCCAGTCAGGTGATACCCTTAGTCAAATCGTCCTATCTTACTATGATTAAGGCTGCCAGTTTGTATCAAATCGAATCGGCAACTCAATTTTTATCTCGGTCCCGCTTGTTTTCGATCCGGCTCTCTTCTTAACTGGCAGACGCCGGCTTTGCAACTGGAATTTACCGCCCAAGAGCATCACTCGCTCCCGAATACCGGTAAGGCCAAATGAGTCTTTTTTTGCCAACGCCGCTTCGACATCGAACCCAATCCCATCGTCCTGCACTTGCAGACTTAATAGTTCATCGGCTGACATTACCGAAATGTTTACATTAGACGCACGGGAATGTTTGCTGATGTTATTGCAACACTCCTGTATAATTCTATAGACTACCATCTCCAGTTTGGGCGGAAGACCTGTAATTTGGGCTACATTAAGATGCACTCGACACCGGTAGCTGGTTTCAAATCGCTTCCCTAATTGCCGCAAAGCCGATTCCAGGCCAAACCGTTCCAGCACCACTGGGCTCAAATCCGCAATCAGCCGCCTGATTTCGAGAATCGTTTTTTCCGTCAAATCCCTGGCTTCGGCAAGCTTCCCCCGCCACTCCTCCCCAGTGGGCGGCAGCGACATCTCAATCATTTCAATCTGAAGGCGGATGCAAACCAGGGATTGCCCCGCCTCATCATGAAGTTCGCGGCTGATGCGGCGCCGCTCGATCTCTTCCACCTGAAGCATGTGCTCCGCCAGACTTCTAATTTGCTGTTCGCGGAATGCCAGGTCTTCCAAGAGGCGCATCTTTTGAGCAGCCAAAAGGCAACGTTCCACCGCGGCCGATAACAATTCCTGGTCGCGAGGCAACCATTCCATATGGGTGAGGAAGCCAAACTGCATGACACCCGCAATCTTGCCTCGCTCAAACAGCGGGAACGACCAACTGCTCGCGTATCGTGTCCGCCAGCCCGGATCGAGCAGAAATTTCAACTGACGCCCTTTCCCGATCGTCAGAGGCTGGGATAGCTGCTTTGAGAGTGCCGCCGAGTTTGGGATCATCGCCACCATGTCATCGGACACCCCATTTGCGGTGCTGGCGCTTAACTGCCAGACCGACTGCTCCTGCTTGAGCAGGAAAAGGTGTCCGGCATCCGCGTGGCAAATGTCCGCCATTGCTTCCACGAAGCGCCGGAAAAGGACATCTGTGTTTTGCGCTTCCAGCTCAATGCGGAAAATCTGGTGTAAGGCTTCGGCTTCCGCCTCCTGGACGTTGTAATACGCTTCATTCAGGGCCAGAATGATGCAGAAGGCGAGCCGCTCGCGCATCCACTGGAAACCGGCCAGCTCCTCTTTAGGGAGAGACATCAGGTAGGGCTGCACCAGCAGATCGTATTCCTGCAACGCCTGGACGATTTGCGAAGGCGGCAGGTTCAGCTTCGCCAGCCACTTCCCGGCCCGGCCTACAGCTTCAAAAAACTGAATGCTGCGCTCACCCGCTTCAAATGTGCGCGCCGCGGCCCCGGATGTGATGAGCGAAAGGCCCTCAATCTGTTCTTTGGGATAACCCAGGCTCCGTAACCGGCGAGCGAACTTTTGATCGATTTGGGCGATGAACGGCCGGAGCAAGCCCGCCAGCCGTTCCAAGTGGCTCTCAAGCTGGTTTCCCAAGGGAGTTGTCGAAGCGGCGGAAAGTGACTCTTTTGGACTCATTCCTTCGTGTTCCGATTCTGTAGCAAATCGGCCGTCTCCTTCTGTTCATTCGCCACCGCAGCCACGAAAGGCGTTTGGCCGGCCTTGTTTCTTGCATTCAAGTCCGCTCCGCGCGCAATTAGTAATTTCACCACGTCTGTCCTGCCCCACGATGCTGCACGATGCAGCGGGCTGGACGCCGTCTCAGCGTCCCGTGCGTTCACATCGGCTCCGTGATCCAGCAATAATTCCACCACCGGACGGCTGCCTGCCAGCGCCGCATCGTGCAGCGCGGTAGCGCCTGACGCGTTTCTGGAATCGACCCCGGCGCCATGCGCTAGCAGGTACTCAACAATATCGCGATTCCCTTTCAGTGCGGCGTCGTGCAGCAGCGTGGAACCGTTTGAAGCCGCCGCGTTCGGGTCGGCGCCGTGCTCGAGTAACAGAATCACCATATCGGGCTGACCGCGCATCACTGCGTCTTGCAATTGGCGCGACGCAACGCTCCCGTCTGTTTGCGTTTTGGATTTCGCCAGCAGTAAGCTTGCCACGCTGCCATGACGGTATCGAAGCGCTTCATCCAGCGCCGTCGCCCCATTGCTGTCGCGCGCTGTCACGTCCGCTCCATGCTCAATCAGTAGCCCGGCCAATTCCAAATGCCCTTTCACCGCTGCCTCATGCAGCGGTGTGGACCCAGTCTCCCGGTTCCGGTGGTTAGCATCCGCGCCATGCGCAAGAAGAATCGCGGCCGCTTCGGTCTGGCCCTTCCACGCGGCCTCGTCCAGGGGCGTGGCGCCAGACCCATCCCGTGCATTCACATCGGCGCCCTTGCCGATTAGCAGTTGAACGATTTCGTTGTAACCTCGATTGGCTGCAAGGTGAAGCGCCGCAGGAGTTAGTTTTGCCCCGCGTTGCAACAGCAGTTCCACCACTTCGCGATGATTCGTGATAATCGCATAGTCGAGCGGAGTCGAGGAAGATTCCAGATGCTTTGCGTTCGGATCGGCGCCATGATCCAGCAGTAATTCTACAATCGCTTTATCGCCGCCCCAGGCGGCGTCGTGCAGCGGAGTGCCGCCAAGAGAATCGCGGTCTCCCACAGAAATACCCGCGGCGATCAGAGATTTTACGCGCTCAATATCGCCCGCTCTTGCCGCGTTATGCAGTTCTCCCGTTATTGCGGTGGAAGCAAATATCGCGAATAACAAGGGCGCAAGCCCGGCGCGCATCAATTTAGGGTAGCAAGTCCGCACGGGGAACAAGCAAGCGTCATTTCGATCCATGGAACCCTGGGAAGTCGATGGAAAAGCCCAGTTGCGCTCCCACTATCGGGCTTGCCACATACTTGCCGCCTAAGATCCCGAAATCGATGCCGAAACCTTTACCCAGCGCGTAATTGCCGCCGCCAAGAAATTGCAATTGTCCCTTCCCCAGATCGAGATTCCGGGATACCGCGCCATTCACTTCCACACCCAGGTTGAGGCGCTCCGTGAACCTGCGGATCACTGAAAGCCCTCCCGTGTACACGCGTCCGCGGGTCTGAATGCCAATCAAGCCTACACTGGTGTTGCCCGCGAACAGAACCCCCAGATTGGCGGTTACCTTCGTGCGAGGCGAGATGCTTTTTTGCGCGATACCGTTGAGCCAGTAATCCACCAGTCCGGAGCCCAATTGCTGGGATGGATCTCCGGTAGGAAACTCGAAATACATAGACGCGCTCAACGCCGGCGCCCAGGAACCCTCACTTTCCTTGTGAAAGTTCCACTTCACCCCCAGGTTTGTGTCGCCAACCCCGTTCAATCTTGCGGGCGTGGTCTGCCGTGTGCGAAAGATCGCCAGGTATGGATTATCGACATCCAGCTCAAGCGAGTCCGTCAGGCCGTAATTGAGTTTCATACTAGCCGTGTTCTGCCGGATACTGGGATAGACGTCGTGTTGCAACCGGTCGTATTCGTTAAAGAATTCGAAATGCAACTGGCCTTTGCCGGTGGTGCTGGCGTCATCCGTATAGAAAGGCTGCTGCGCTACAAGCGGCGCCGTTATTAGCGTTACAAGCGCCAACAGGCGCATTACTTCGACCTTGATTTCGCCTGCAGCAACTGCTCCACTTGGGCGATCAAAGCCTTGCTCTCCAGTTCCAGCGGATTCCCTTCCGCACCAGACTGGGAACGGATCATCCCTTCGCTGTCGACAATGAATAACTGCGGGAAGTGAACCACGGGATTATCCGGCAGAACCTTGGCGTAGGAAGCCGTAACCTGCCCGCAGTCGAACAGCACAGGGCTGGTGACTTTGAAATTCGAGATATAGCGGCTCACGGTCGCCTGATTGTCAGGTTGATTCACAATGGTCAGAACAGCCACCTTATCGCCAAACTTCGCCTTCACTTCTTCCAGCGCGCCGGAAAGCTGTCGGCACGACGGACAGTCGGTGCGGATGAAATCGATCAACAGAATCTGACCGCGATAGTCCATCAGATCGTGCTGCTCCAGCTTTAGATCGGGTAGCGAGAAACCTGGCGCCCGCCGTGGAGCTTGTGCATTCACCAAACACGCCATCGAGAGCAGCAGCCAAGCATTCAAAACCGGTTTCATACGGACTCCTTGTTCACTAGCGCGCGCAACGATTCCGTATAGGGAGCCCGCGCCACGCCCCTTTCGGTGATAATGCCGGCCACATAGCGGTTCGGGGTCACGTCGAATGCGGGGTTCTCCACCGCGATTCCGTCAGGCGCCACGTGGACCCCAAACATATGAGTGACCTCACTCGCCGCGCGCTGCTCAATCGGAATCTGTTCGCCCGATGCAAGCGTCAGATCCAGCGTCGATATTGGAGCCGCGACATAAAACGGCACATTGTTCTCTTTCGCCAGCACGGCCACTGAATAAGTTCCAATCTTATTCGCAACGTCGCCATTCGCCGCGATCCGGTCCGCACCCACCACAACGCATCCGATCCGGCCCGACTTTAGAAAGTGGCCGGCCATATTGTCGGTGATCAGCGTGGTCGGGATGCCGTCCTGATCGAGCTCCCAGGCGGTAAGCCGCGCGCCTTGTAGAAATGGACGTGTCTCATCGGCAAACACATCAATCTTCTTCCCGGCGCTCACGGCCGCGCGAATCACTCCAAGCGCGGTTCCGTAGCCGGCGGTCGCCAGCGCGCCCGCGTTGCAGTGCGTCAGCACCGTTTTTCCGTCGGGCACCAGACTTGCCCCATTGCGGCCGATGGCCTCACAAATTGCAATGTCTTCCAGACGAATCTGCTGCGCCTCACGAATCAGGCATGTCCGGATGGCAGCGATGCCGTCGCCCTTCACGCGGGCGTAGAGTTGTTTCATCCGGTCGATGGCCCAAAAAAGATTGACCGCCGTGGGACGGGTGGCCGCCAGCGTATCGCAAATAACCGGGAACTGCTGTTCCAGGTCTTTCGCATCGGTCTTCTGAACGCCAATGGCGACGCCCATTGCCGCGGCCACTCCAATAGCCGGAGCTCCTCGAATCACCATGGAGCGAATCGCGCCGGCCACCTGGAAATAGTCCGTGCAGGTTACGAAGACCTGCTCGCGCGGCAGACGCGTCTGATCGATCATGACAACTCCGGCGTCCGTCCATTCTATGGTTTCTACCATCGCGTCAGATGTACTCCCTCTTGCTGAAAATGTAAGCCGCGAACAGTGTTGCGTTATAGCCGGCGTGCATCACGGTGGGGATCGCGATAGACCCTGTCCTGTAGCGGGTCCAGCCAAATGCGCTGCCCACCGCGGTCAGCAACACCAGGTGCTGCCAGGTCCAGTGATACTGCGGCCCATGCATCAGCGCGAATGGAACCGCTGTCAGTACAATCCCACCCGCCGCTCCAAAACTTCCGGCTAGGAGCGGAAGCAGAAAACCGCGAAACACCAACTCTTCGCACAACGGGCCGAGCGTTGTCGCGAAGACAGCCACGATGATCATGGACGTCCGGTCATGGAGTAAATCTTCGAGCGTGGAATCGATTTGCGGTGTGCGCAATAACGCGCCAGCTAGCGCCACGGCAAGCGAAAGCGCGGCGCCCAAACTCACGGCAGGCAAAACGGATTGAATCGGGAGCCGCCAGCGCATGGCGGGCCAGAAGGGCGCGTTATAGCGGATGCGAAACAGAATCGCGAGGCATCCGAACCACAATCCATATCCCAGAAATTGCGCAGGCAGCAACTCGGCGGCCTTACCCGAGTTCAGAACGGGAGCCAGCAAGAAAACACTCTTCGTAATCAGAATCGCCACAAGAAAGCAAGGAATCGCCAGGCTTAGAAAAATCACCAGATCCTGGTAATCCCAGAATGGATCGCGCCGCGGCTGTTCAAGAGCCGTCACGAATCGCACTCGATCAGCACGGCCGCCAGCAGCGGAATCATGATCTCATGATGGCCCGTGATGGTGTAACCCTTGCCACCGGCTCCCGCGTGGGGACGTTCCACCACATTCGCACGCGGCCGGTAATGTTGCAGGAAATCGAAGTTCACCGTAGTGAATCCGGCAAGCGGATTGCCGAGGTTCCGCACCGTTGAGACCGCCTTCAGAAAGACCTCCGGCATCACCACAGCCGACCCAATATTCAGGTAGACTCCGCCTGAGTCCATCTCTTTCACCAACGTGCAGAAGAGCCGGAAATCGCGCAAGCTGGCCTCGCCAAGCGAGGCTCCATCGGCACGCGGGTGCGTGTGCGGAGTATCGGTTCCAATCGCGATGTGTACCGTAACGGGAACCAGCGCCTTGTACGCCTGGTGCAACAGACTCTGAGGCGCAAATGCCGGCTTCGCGCTGCGGTCAAGGTAGCCGCCAACCGCTTCGCCAACGCCCAGCAGATGCCGGTTCCCATCCGTAATGGCGGCGTTGAAATCACGGCCCGTTTCTTCGGCGGTTCCGAAACGGCCATCGGGCAAAACGGCTTCCACATCTTCGCTGGTTTGTCCGGCGATGGCAATTTCAAAATCGTGGATGGCCGCGGCCCCGTTCATCGCGAAGCCGGTCGCGAAGCCCCTGCCCATTAGGTCAATCAAAATCGGAGCGAGTCCGCACTTGATCACATGGCCGCCGATTCCCCAGATGACCGGCTTTTGCATTGTCCTCGCATTCAAGATCGCTTCCGCAACGGAGCGGAACGAATCCGCCGCCAGCAGGCGCGGCAGCGAATCCACAAACTGAATCACGCTCTCGCCCTTCCGATGAGGGCGAGCGAAGTGGTCGACCCATACCTTGCCACCCCGCGCCTGAATCGGAATGGTGTGTAGATCCGATAGATCGAGCGGCTTGCTCCGGTACTTGCTCACGCAACCTTTCCGTTCCGCAGGACTCTCGCCAGGGCTTTCGCAGTGTGGCTCCGCTTGTTCCGGATTACCTGTTCCGGAGTCCCGCAAACCACCAACTGCCCGCCCTTCTCGCCGCCTTCCGGTCCAAGATCAATCAGCCAATCGGCCGCCTTCATCACATCCAGATGATGCTCAATCACGATGACGGTGTTCCCAAGATCCACCAGCCGGTGCAAGACATCCAAGAGCTTGCGTACATCGTCGAAGTGAAGCCCGGTGGTGGGTTCATCCAGGATGTATACCGTCCGGCCCGTCTGCCGTTTGCTTAATTCCCGCGCCAGCTTGATGCGTTGCGCTTCGCCGCCGGAAAGCGTTGTGGAAGACTGGCCCAGATGCAGATAGCCAAGACCGACATCGTTCAGGGTCTTGATCTTCGCGTAGATCAGAGGGATGTTCTCGATCAACGGCAACGCTTCTTCCACCGTAGTCCCTAGCAGATCCGCGATGGAATGGTTTTTATATTTGACCTGTAGCGTTTCCTGGTTGTAGCGCTTACCCCGGCACACATCGCAGGTTGTGTAGACATCGGGAAGAAAATTCATCTCGATGCGCTTCAACCCATCTCCCTGGCATGCTTCGCACCGGCCGCCCTTCACGTTGAAGCTGAACCGGCCTGGCTTGTAGCCGCGCTCGCGCGATTCCGCCAGCATCGCGTACAGATCGCGAATCGGCGTGAATACGCCGGTATAGGTAGCGGGATTGGACCGCGGCGTTCGCCCGATGGGAGCTTGATCGATCTCGACTACCTTATCGATATGTTGCAAACCCATGATGGAGACGTGCGCTCCGGGCATCGCCCGGGAATCGTACACGTGCTTGGCCAGCGCACGATAAAGAATGTCATTCACCAGCGTGGATTTGCCGCTGCCGGAAACGCCCGTCACTACCGTGAGCGTGCCAAGCGGAAACTCTACATCGATGTCTTTCAGGTTGTGCTCGGCCGCTCCTTTGATGGTCAGCTTCTTGCCGTTCCCAGTGCGCCGCTTTCCTGGAGCCGCAATCGAAAGCTTGCCCGAGAGGTATTGCCCCGTAAGCGAATTCGGGTTCCGTTCGATTTCCTCCGGAGTGCCCGATCCAATCAGCGCACCGCCAAGCCGGCCCGCGCCCGGTCCCAGGTCGATCACGTGATCGGCGCGAAGGATGGTGTCCGCATCGTGCTCCACCACCAGAACCGTATTGCCCAGATCGCGGAGCTTCGCCAGTGTGGTCAGCAGCCGGTCATTATCTCGCGGGTGCAGTCCGATGGAAGGCTCATCCAGCACGTAAAGCACGCCGCGCAACTTCGATCCGATCTGCGTTGCCAGACGAATCCGCTGCGCTTCGCCGCCCGACAGCGTGGCCGAACCGCGCTCCAGGCTCAAATAATCCAGCCCGACCGCGCTCAGGTACTCCATGCGGTGCCGTACCTCGTCCACCACACGCGATGCGATTTGCCGTTCGCGCTCGTTCAGTTCCCACGCGCTCACGGTTGGCAAGGCACGCGCAATCGGCATAGCGGTGATCTCCGCAATGGTGGCCCCTTTCACCGCCACCGACAGGCTGCTTGGGCGCAATCGTTTGCCGTCACATGCAGGGCATCTGGCGGGAGTCATGTACTCCATCAACCAATCCCGATAGCCCTCGCTTGCCTCCGCGAACGTGGCGTCCAGAATCTTGAGCACGCCAGGAAATCCGGGGCCACCGTTGATTACCAGCGATTGCGTTTTCTTGGGCAGCTTTTCAAACGGCAGCGTCAGGTCCAGCAATAGCCTGGCCGCCGCCTGCCCCAGTTTGTCCAGCATGTTCGTGGAACTGCCGCCCGGCCCAAGCGCCCCTTCCAGCAGAGGCTTCGATGGGTCCGCGATCACCTTTGCCGGATCGAAGCTCCATTTGCTACCGAGACCCGCACACACTTCGCACGCCCCGTAAGGGCTGTTGAACGAAAACGAACGAGGTTCCAGCGCCTGCACGCTCTTCCCGCATTCCGGGCAAGCGTTCTTCTGGGAAAACAGGCGCGCCTCGCCGTTCACCACCGCGATGATCACTAGGCCATCGGCCAGCTTGGCCGCCGTGGCAATGGATGCTTCCAGCCGTTTGTCAATTCCTGGCTTCAGCACTAGCCGGTCCACCACTACTTCGATGTCGTGATTCTTGCGCCGGTCGAGCGGCGGGATTTCTTCATCGAGCGAGTGCAGCGTGCCGTCGATACGAGCCCTTAAAAATCCCTGCCGCACCAGCTTCTCCAGATCCTTCTTGTATTCGCCCTTGCGCCCCCGCACGATGGGCGCCAGAATCATGATGCGCTCGTCCTGCTTTAACGCGAGCACCTGCTGTAGAATCTGCTCCGTGGTCTGCCGTGCAATCTCATGCCCGCAATCCGGGCACCGCTGAATTCCGATGGAGGCGTACAGTAGCCGCAGATAATCATATATTTCCGTGATGGTGCCGACGGTCGAACGCGGGCTGCGGCTGGTGGTCTTCTGCTCGATGGAAATCGCGGGGCTCAGCCCGTCAATCGAATCGACTTCCGGCCGTTCCATCTGATCCAGAAACTGGCGGGCATAGGGGGACAGCGTTTCCACATAGCGCCGCTGCCCTTCGGCGTAAATCGTATCGAAGGCAAGCGAAGATTTCCCGGATCCACTGAGGCCGGTGATGACGGTAAAGGTGTTGCGCGGAATCTCAATATCGATGTTCTTGAGATTGTGTTGCCGCGCCCCATGCACGGTGATACTTTTGAGCATTAGGAGGAACTTCTATTTTCGCAGAAAACCCGGCCGGATTGCTTCGTTAGGAGTTCAGCTTCTGGCGGGCGTAGCTCAGGCAAGACTTGACGTTATCCTCTTCGACCCGGAGCTGTGCATCATGCGGGAGTTGGCTGATGCGGGGTAACGGCTTATCGCGCTTTGCCTGCTTCTGCACCAGCCGGAGCGTTCGCGCGAGGTACTGGCCGCTTCGTTCAGGGAAAGTCGCCCAGTAGCGGTCAGTCAGGCAAGGGATCTTTAGCGGGTCGCGCGTGATCATCTCCAGGTTGAAGTTCGTCTTGGGACGCGCTTGGCGGACCAGCGAGAACATCCGGGATAGATCGAGAAAACCTTCCCCCAGAGGCATTTCGGAGAGAAGGAACCCGTCTTCATACGGTTCCAAGCCCATGTCCTTTACGTGCGTCGTTACCGCGTACGGAGCCAGCTTCTCAACGACTTCCATCGGATCGTCGAGCAGAGAGATGTTGTTGCCGAAATCGAGACAGGCCCCCAGGTACTCGCTCGAGTAGCCTTTAAGGATCGGGACCATTTGCTCCAAAGTCCAATCCTTGTGGTTCTCCAGAGCCAAGGGCACTTTGTACTTTTCGCAAATCGGCACAGCGGCTTTGAGCGCATTCTTGCTGCGATCCGCGAACTTGTGATAGTCGGCCAGCGAGGAGAAATCCTCATAACGGCGCCCGCCGGCGTTGGCGCGAACGCAAAGCGCTCCCACACTCTTGGCATTCTGAACCGTTTGTTCGAAGGCTGCCGTGTCTTCGCCTTTGGGGAGGCCGATGATCGCCTCAATGAACATGTTGAGTTGCTCGGCGCGCGCGCGGATCTTCGGCATATCGCCGTTGAGTTGGCTCTGGATTCCCGCCGCTCCCAGAGTGTTGCAGTGCTCCAGGAACTCGTATGTGTCGCGAAACTTCCTCACCGTCATGTAGGACGTGGTGGCGATCCCCATCTTGCTACGGGGCTGGTCCGCTTTGAGAACCTGCGGCATTGTGTTGGCTACGAGCGAGGCGGCGGTGGTGTAGAGCAAATCTCTTCTGGTCATTTGGATCATCCTCAACCCGTACAGCCTATCAGGTTCGAAACGGGCCGCAGCAGAGTCCGCTGCGAGACGGCTGCGGGTTTGGTGCTCAGAAGAACGAAACTGAGATCCTTCTCCGGATCGAGCCACGCCAATGTACCGGTGGAGCCGCCGTGGCCAAACGTGCGCGGCGAAACGCACTTGCCGAAGCCTTTCCCAACGGTCCAGCCGAGACCCCAGGGCTTACCAATCGCCTGGTTCTGATTTGTGATCATGGCTGCGGCGGTCGCCGTCTTCAGAACGGGCGGCTCCGGACGCATGAAGTACTGCAAAAAACGGCTTACATCGGCGGCGGTAGAATGCGCTCCACCCCATGGTGAGGCCAAGTTGCGCCAATAGGTGCTGTTCCAATCCCAATCGGTGTGGACGTCCACCTGGCACTGCATCGTTTCCGAGATCTTACGGCCGCCGAGCCCTAGCGAAGTATCGCTCATGCCGAGGGGTCGAAAGAGCTCCTCGTGAAGGAAGGCCGACAGAGGACGGCGGGTAATTCGCTGGACGATTTCGCCGGCCAGAAGAACGCCCATGCTTTGATACTTGACGTTGGTTCCGGGAGAGTACAAGAGCGGAGTGCCGCACGTCGCCGCAACGAAATCCTTCAGAGGCGCATGGCGCTTGCGCAACTCCTCATTCTCCGGAAGCATGTCGGGCAGACCGGAGGTATGGGTTAAGAGATGCCGAATTACTACGCGCCTCCGCTTGCCGCCCTTGAATTCCGGGATGAATTTGTACACCGGATCGGTAATCGCCAGTTCTTTGCGATCGGACAAGATCATGACGGCTGAGGCGGTCATTGGCTTCGAAATCGACGCCAACAGGAACACGGCGTTTGGCGTCTTCGCCGCACCGAAAGCCTTATTAACGATCTCGCCGCCTTTGCGCACGTGTAAAACCGCGGCGCTGACATTACTGGAGTCCACTGCACTCTGGATCAGCCGAATCGCCTCATCGAGTTTCTCGCGGCGAAGTGCAAGCGCGACGGGGGCGAACAGGAGAGAGCGCCGCGTCATCATCTAGTCGAGCCACTTGACACTGGTAGGTTGGCTGGCTCCGCAGGCCATGGAGTCGGTCATGCCGGAGGCGATGAGGGCGCAGGCGTTCTCGGATGCGGTCCGGAGGGCTTGCTGTTTTGTGGCGGCAGAGGCTGTGCGGCAACTAGTTCGGCCTTGGTACGCCATGCAGACTTCTACGCGGTAATGCTTGCCACCGATGGTGAGATACACCAGGAGGCCAAGGAAAGCGATTGCTCCGATCAGGATGTAGACGGCTTTCACAGCGGGCCTTCGGTAAAGAAGTTGCCCATCTTGCGGAACTTTTCGTAGCGGTGATCGATTAGCTCTTCGGGCGTCATCTTGGATAGATCGGCCAAGGCTGTGCGCAGCGTTTCCCGTAAAGCATCGGCAGCTTGATCGTAATTGTGATGCGCGCCACCTTCGGGCTCCGGAACCGTTCCGTCGATAATGCCCAGCTTCATGAGGTCGGGAGCCGTTAGCTTCAGAGCCGCCGCGGCCAGTTCGGCCTTGCCGGAATCGCGCCAGATGATAGCGGCGCAACTCTCCGGGGAAATCACGCTGTAGGTGGCGTTCTCCATCATATAGACCTTGTTTCCGATCCCCAGGCCCAGCGCGCCGCCGCTGCCGCCTTCGCCGATTACCACCACAATAATAGGAACTCCGAATCGTGCCATCTCGCGAAGGTTTACGGCAATCGCTTCGGCCTGGCCGCGCTCTTCCGCGTCGATTCCGGGGTATGCTCCGGGGGTATCGAGCAGGGTGACTATGGGACGGTGGAACTTAGCGGCGAGTCGCATGATGCGAAGGGCTTTGCGGTAGCCTTCCGGCTTCGGCATTCCGAAGTTGCGGAGCAATTTCTGTTTGGTGTCGCGGCCCTTCTGTTGACTGAGAACCATAACGGGACGGCCCTCGAACATGCCCATGCCGGCCACGATCGCGGCATCGTCGGCGTAGGAGCGGTCGCCGTGAATCTCCTGAAAATCGGGGCAGAGCCGGTTGATGTAATCGAGCGCGTGCGGGCGTTTGGGATGCCTTGCGAGTTGTACGCGATCCCAGGCGGGATTGGGCGGCTTGGGTTGCTCTTCGAGTGCCAGGGTTGGGTCTGCCATTGATATTTAGCTCGCGATGATCTCGATGGATTCCGGTCCGCAGATGCGCTCGACTTCAGCGCGGAACTCCTTGTCTGGACGGACGCGAGTCGTCACGTCCAGAATAACCGAAAAATCGCGAGGCATTTCAATGCGCAAGCGGACTTCGGCGGTCCCCGGCTTCTTTCCAAAGAGTTCGTTGAGGGCTTGCGCCCTGTCTACGTTTTGACCGAGGCCGACGCGGATTGCGATGACCGAAGGCAGGGGAACGCGAACCACGTCCAGGGCCACAATACTCTGGGCCGAAACCTTGGTGGTTCCACCTTCGTCTGGCAGGGCCAAGCCGCGGACCATCACCGCTTTGTCCTCAATCAGGCTGGAGAGCACGCTATCGTACGCGGTGGTGAAGGCCATGGTTTCGATTGCGCCCTGCAGATCTTCAAGCAGGAATGAGGCCCACGGCTTCCCTTCCTTATTACGGCGGCGCTGGAGGCCGGTAATGATGCCGCAGACGGTGACTTCAACGCCCTTTGCCAAGCCTTCCAGGGTCTCGCTGTTGTGGGTGGCGAGCTCTTTCACCTTGTCGATATGCTCATACAGAGGATGGCCGGTGACGTAGAAGCCGAGCACTTCCTTTTCGCCGGCGAGCTTCACCTGTTCGGTCCAATCGGGAAGTTTGGGGAGTGGCGGCTCGGGCTCCTCTTCGGCTCCGGCCATCATGGCGAACAGGCCAGTTTGCCCACTGAGCCGGTCCTTGTGTGCGCGCGTGCCGGTTTCCATGGCCGAATCGATTGCGCCAAACTGCTGGGATCGGGTGCCTTCCAGCGAATCCATCGCACCGGCTTTGATAAGAGCTTCGATCATGCGGCGATTGACCGAGCCGAGGTCGACGCGCTCGCAGAAGTTGTAGAGCGACTTGAATGGACCGTCTTTGCTTCGAGCGCCCGCGATGGATTCGACGGCTGCGCCGCCCACGTTCTTGATGGCGGAAAGTCCGAAGCGAATCGCGTTGCCGTCGGGCGTGAAATCCTTATCGCTTTTATTGACGTCGGGCGGCAGGACGCTGATGTTCATGTCGCGGCATTCGTTGATGTACTTGACTACTTTGGTGGCGTTGCCGGTTTCCGACGTTAGCAGCGCGGACATGAAGTCGAGCGGGTAATGCGCTTTCAGATATGCCGTGACGAAGGCGAGATAGGCATACGCGGCCGAGTGCGATTTATTGAATCCGTAGCCGGCGAATTTGGCCATCAGCTCAAAAAGCTTTTCGGCCTTCTTGGCGTTGAAACCTTTCTCTCTCGCACCGATGGTGAAGCGCTCGCGCTGCTTATCCATCTCCTCCTTTTTCTTTTTGCCCATGGCGCGGCGGAGGAGGTCGGCTTCCCCGAGGGAATAGCCGGCGATGAGATTGGCCACCTGCATCACCTGTTCCTGATAGACGATGACGCCGTAGGTTTCCGAAAGGATTTCGGCGAGGATGGGGAATTCGTAGCGCACTTCCTTGCGGCCGTGCTTGCAATTGATGAAGTCGTCAATCATGCCGCCTTCGATGGGGCCGGGGCGGTAGAGGGCGTTGAGGGCGCAGAGGTCCTCGATACGCGTCGGCTGATACTTGCGCAGAATGTCGCGCATGCCGCGCGATTCAAACTGGAATACGCCGCTGGTGAATCCTTTTGAAAAAATGTCGTATGCCTTCTCGTCGTCCAGCGGGAGGTCTTCCACGATCAGCTTTATGTTGCGGTGTTTTTCGATGAGCTTGAGGGCGTCCGCGATGATGGTGAGGGTGGTGAGGCCCAGGAAGTCCATCTTGAGGAGCCCTAGCTTCTCGACACCGGACATGTCGTATTGGGTGACGACTTCATCCCGGTTGGTGCGGTAGAGAGGGACCAGTTCCTTCAGCGGGGTGGGAGAAATGACGACGCCGGCGGCGTGAACGGAGGCGTTACGGGCCATGCCTTCCAGGCGGCAGGCTACATCGAGGACCTCTTTGAGACGCGGATCTTTCTGTTTCGCTTCCTCGAAGCCGGGCTCCTGCGCGAACGCCTCCTTGAGCTTGATGTTGAGCTGGTTTGGGACCAACTTGGTGACGCGCTCCACTTCGCTGATCTTCATGTCGAGCACGCGGCCTACATCTTTCAGTGCCGCGCGCGCTCCGAGGGTTCCAAAGGTAATGATCTGGGCGACCTGCTCACGGCCGTATTTTTCCGTGACGTACTGGATGACTTCGCCGCGCCCGTGCGTGCAAAAATCGATATCGATATCGGGCATACTGATGCGTTCGGGGTTGAGGAAGCGCTCAAAAAGCAAGCCGTATTGGAGAGGATCAATGTCGGTGATGTCCATTGCGTACCCGACGAGGCTGCCGGCAGCCGAACCACGGCCGGGTCCGACGGGAATGCCGCGTTCCTTAGCGTACCGGATGAAATCCCAGACGACTAGAAAATAACCGGAAAATTTCATCGACTGGATGGTTTTGATTTCGCGGTCGAGGCGTTCGGCGTACTCGGCGAGATCGTGCTTTAGCTTGCCTTGGAGCTGCATGGCTTCCAGGCGGCCGCGGCGTTTTTCAAAACCGTGCCGGGCTACGTATTCAAAGTAGCTGTCAATGGTTTGGCCTTCGGGGACATCGAATTTCGGAAAGGGGTCTTTAATGGGATCGAGCTTGATATGGCAGCGCTCGGCGATTTCGAAAGGCCGGGTGAGGGAATCGGGAATCTCACCGAAAAGCCGCTCCATTTCGGCCCGGGACTTGATGTAGAACTCCTGGGTGCTGAATTTCATGCGATTCACATCCGACATGGTTTTCCCGGTCTGGATGCAGAGCATGATTTCGTGCGCGCGGGAGTCGTCTTTGTGGAGATAGTGGGAGTCGTTGGTGGCGACGAGCGGAATGCCGGTCTCGCTGGAAAGGCGATTCAGCAGGGGGTTGACGATCTTGTCCTGATCGAGTTGGTGATCCTGCACTTCGAGGAAGAAGTTGTTCTTCCCGAACATGTCAGTGTACTGGTAGGCGATGCGGCGGGCTTCGTCGTATTTATCGGCGAGCAGGGTTTCGTTGACGTCGCCACGGAGGCAGGCGCTGAGCGCGATGAGTCCTTTTGAATGCGCGGCAAGCAGATCCTTGTCAATGCGGGGCTTGTAGTAGAAGCCGTCGAGATAGCCGGTGGAGACGAGGTTGATGAGATTGCGGTAGCCTTCCTGGTTTTCGCAGAGCAGGACGAGATGGTTGTAGCGATCGGACTCGGAGCGGATTTTGTGACCCTTCTGGGAAACGTAAACTTCACAGCCGATGACGGGATTGATGCCCTTGGCTTTGGCGGCGTTGTAGAATTCGACGGCGCCGAAGAGGTTGCCGTGGTCGGTCATGGCCACGGCGGGCATCTTTTGTTCTGTGACCAGGTCCATAAGCTGGGTGACTTCGCAGGCTCCGTCGAGGAGCGAGTAGTCGGTGTGGCAATGGAGATGGACGAAGGGCGTGGATGACATTAGTATTTACCTCGCGCGGAGAACCGGTTGCGCAGAGAGTTTTCGCTTTCTTTAATAGTATCGAACGCCGGGGCGGACCTGCGGGAAAAGGAAAGCCGGGGCATTTGCCCCGGCTTTCTATAAGGAGTAAGGCTAAATTATCGTGCGGCGAGCAACGCCCGCAAATGACGGGCGCGTTCGGGAGAGCGAAGCTGACGAAGCGCTTTCGCTTCAATTTGGCGGATACGTTCGCGGGTAACGTCGAACTCCTGTCCGATCTCTTCGAGCGTATGCTCCCGCTCGCAACCGATGCCGAAACGGAGCCGGATCACCTTCTCTTCCTTTGGCGAAAGAGTTTTTAGAATATTTGCCGTCTCGTCGCGAACGTTGGAATCGATGACCGCATCCACCGGCGAGCCAACCCAACGGTCCTCAATGAGGTCGCCGAGCGCCGATTCCCCATCGCGCCCAACGGGGGTCTCCAGCGAAACCGGGTCGCGTGAAATGGTCTTCAGTTTCTGAACCTTTTCCACCGGAATATCCATGCGGCGGCTAATCTCTTCGTTTGTAGGAGCACGGCCAAGCTCTTTTTCGAGCTCGCGGGTAGCTCGAAGAAACTTGTTCATGCTCTCATTCATATGCACGGGGATACGAATGGTGCGGGACTGGTCGGCAATGGCGCGGGTGATAGCCTGGCGAATCCACCAGGTAGCGTATGTGGAAAACTTGTAGCCCCGGCGATATTCAAACTTGTCGGCGGCACGCATCAGGCCGATGTTGCCTTCCTGAATAAGATCCAACAGATGAAGGCCCCGGTTGACGTACTTCTTCGCCACCGAAACAACCAGACGAAGATTGGCCTCCACCAGATCTTTCTTGGCGCGCTCCGCTTCAATCTCGCCGTGACGAATTACCGTAAGCGTATGCCGCAACTCAGAGATCGTTGCGCCGACGATGGTTTCGCGCTTCCGGATTTCGCGTTTCAGTTCACGAATCCGGCCCTGAAGAGCAGGCGACCGGCGCTCCTCAAGCTTGTTGAATTCGATTTCGAGGTGATTCATCTCCTCGGCTGCACGGTCCAATTCCTTGCCAAACTGCTTCCAGCGAGCATTCAAAAAATGCGTGTTGCGGATGGCCCGCGAAGTTTCCACGCGGCTGCGGCTAAGCTTGCCCATCGCACGCTTACGTAACTTCTTGTTGACCGGCGAAACCGCTTCCAATTTTTCCGCCATCTGCATCTGCTTCTTATAAGCGGAAAGAATATCGGTGAAGTTCTGGCGGGCTTCCGCGCGGCGCTTATTGTCGGCTGGACTGCCCTCTTCAATGTCCACGCCACCGAGATCCACCAAGTTATCGAGTTCTTCGCTGCCCTTCTTAATCTGCTCGGCCATTTCCACAACCATTTGTTGAATGTGTGGAGAACGGCTGATCGATTTCTGCATCCGGAGCTTACCGCGCTCCATCTTCCGGGCCAACGTTACTTCGCCGTCACGGGTAAGAAGGGGGACAGCACCCATCTCACGGAGGTATACTCGTACTGGATCGTCGGTATAGATCGACTCTTCAACCGGAGCTGCCGCTTGAGGGTCTTCTCCTTCGGCCACTTCTTCCGGATGGAAGAAATTGGGTTCCTCGTCGAATGGAATGCCCAGCGGTTCGTTATTATCACCTATGAATTGATCTTCAAATTGATCCACTTCAGACTCACCTCCCCCGTTTGAAATCCCGGGATAAACCGTTCGTCTCGGGGTAGACAAAACGGGTAACCGTTCCTATACTTTCTAGACGAAGCATCCAGACGGTAGAGTACACTTGACGTACATTTAGGCGCGGCGCGAGGTTCCATTATAGCATCAAACCAAATGCCTGTTAAGAATTATGTCTAAAAGCCCCTACTGTCAAGATGTTGCAGAACCATTTCCGTTTCACAAATTTCTCAGCACAGCCGTGCCTGCCCAACTAATTAGACGCTTTCGCCGCGCTTGTGTCGCATCATCTCTTTCACTTCTTTCAAGAAGGCCTCCACATCTTGGAAATCCCGGTACACAGACGCAAATCGGACGTAGGCGATCTTATCAAGTGCACTGAGCCGGTCCATTAATAGTTCTCCTATCTCTGTAGTAGATAGTTCCCTGTCCGGGTTCTCAGCCAGGCTGGATTCCACCAAGTCAATGATTTCAGCTAGCTTGCTCATGCCGATGGGGCGCTTCTCGCAGGCCCGGAGTAGCCCGTTCATCACCTTCTGACGGTCGAACTTCTCCCTGCGGCCGTCCTTCTTAACAACCATGTAAGGAATTTCGTCGATCCGCTCATACGTTGTAAACCGCCGGGTACATCCCAGACATTCCCGGCGGCGGCGAATGCTCTCGCCCTCCTTGCTCTCGCGGGAGTCGATCACCTTGTCTTCTCTGTGTCCGCAAAAGGGACAGTTCATTCGGGCAACCTCGTTTCAAGCTGCTTCAAATTTTTCCAGTTCAGGCCCTCACGCAATGCGAGCAAGAGGCCAATGGGGACAATTGCTACATACGTCGTAATCCATATCAGAATCGCGGCCCCGCTGGATACTTCCAGGGTGAGGCCGAAGAATTCAGTTAGGATTAAAATCGAGGCCACCTGCATTCCGCCCCCAACACCGGGAATTTGCACCGCGCTACCTAGCCCGACAAAGCCGCAGAAAATCAACGTGTCGATCGCACTGAACTCCGAAGTTGCGGGAAAGGCCTTGAAAAGACAGAAGATACTTGCGACAATTACAGCCCATTCCACAAGCGTATAGAAAATGAGCAGGAGAATGAACCCGCGGCTCCTAGTGGACTCCATACCAGCGGCAAACGCGACAACCACTTGTTCCAGCTTCTTGTAGTAGTTGACAGGGAGAAAAGTGATGGACGACAGAAAGCGGCGCTGCATGGCACCCGAGAAGTGCCGGACCCCTAACAGAAACAGAAAGCACAGCGCGCAAATGCCCGCGACTAAATAACCGCCGGTCCGGAGCACAACCTGAAGACCCGGCCCTAAACTGACATGGGACGCGTGTACTTGGCTGAGCGCGAAACCGAATAGCAGCAGCACTACCAAGAGGTCGTATATTCTCTCCAGAAGCCAGGCAGCGAGCTGCGAGGAAAACGTGACTTTCTCTTTAATCGCAATCAGATAAGGCCGCACCAGCTCGCCTGGACGGCCAAAGAGGACGATCGCGGTAAAACCGATTGCGGTGGCCACCAGAATGCGCCACAGGCTTGGATTCGGGCAAACCGGGCGGAGCAGGACTTGCCAGCGCAGCGCACGCCCAACATAGGTGAACAGGATGAGAAGAACAGCGGCCGCCAGCCATGCCGGATCGAGCTGGCGAAAGGTGGCAGCAAACTGATCCCAGTGAAATTCAGATCCGCGCAATCTGCGGAAAGAGAACACTGCCAGGATAAGGAGGGCAGCCACAGCCACCAGGCCGGCGATACGCCACTGAGATTTAGAAGACCGTTCGGACTTAATCTGGTTTCCTCCGAACGAGCGTGCTAAAGCCAACCGTAATAAAGGTTTCTGTTGCCATCGCGTTGCCGGGCTGCACTAGAATGGATGTGCAATTGCCGAGTGTCTCATATTCGGGCGAACTTCTTATGATAAATCCTCGTTGTATCAATTGGGAGCGCCACGAGGATAGGGATGTCAGCCACCGCCATCATGACCGCGAAACAGCAACCCGGAGCCGTCGCGTCTGGAGTTGCTTGGGTTCAATCGATGACTGGCGGAAACAGGGCCGCGGATAACCGTTTGGATTCCGAGTCTCAGCTGATTGGCAGATGTTTGGCCGGCGAAGATACCGCCTGGGAAGATTTAGTGAAAGTGTATACGCGCCGTGTATACGCGGTCTGTTACCGTTTTACAGGCGCTGAGGGGGAAGCGCAGGATTTGACGCAGGAAGTCTTCCTGCGCGTGTTCAAGACGCTGAAAAGCTTTCGCGCCGGAGAGGGATCCTTTTCGGTGTGGCTCAATCGTTTGACCCGGAACCTGCTAATCGATCACTACCGCCGGACGCGGCTGGAGCGCGCGACCGATTCGATTGAGGATCAACTGCTCACCCTGGAGGCGGCGGCAGGCGGGGCCGGACGCACGGACAGTATGCTGGCCGGGCGCGAGGCGAGCGAGCTGTTGCAAGGGGCCTTGCAGAAGCTGTCGCCCGATCTGCGGGAAACAGTGATTTTGCGAGATATTGAAGAACTGGATTACCGTGAGATCTCCCAGGTTTTGAATGTGCCGGAAGGCACGGTGAAATCGCGGCTTAACCGGGGGCGGGCGGAACTGGCCCGTATCCTCCGCCGGCATAAGGTAGCAATATGACCCCGGATAGCGGCAATGGTACACGGATGAACTGCGGGGAATTCGAGATTCTGCTCTGCGATTACCTGGATGACACGCTGGATGCGCACCAGAAACAGGCGTTGGAAGCACATCGGGAGGGATGTGCCGCGTGTATTGAGTTTGCGCGTGAAGTAACAGGCGCGGTGGAATTCATTGGGCGGGCGGAAGAGGTTTCGCCTCCTCAGGAGTTGCTGACACGAATTGCTTTTGAAATTCCGTCGGGCAAGCCGCTGGCGGCCGGTTCCGGGCATCGCCTTTTTGAGAAATGGCTGAGGCCGGTGCTGCAACCGCGATTCGCGATGGGTTTTGCCATGACCATTCTTTCCTTTTCCATGGTTGGCCGGTTTGCCGGTATCGATGTACGCCAGTTAAAGCCGTCGGATTTGAGTCCGGTAAAAGTTTGGGCGGCGGCGGACGATCGTGTTCACCGGAGTTGGGAGCGTGCTGTGAAATATTACGAAAGCTTGCGGTTGGTTTACGAGGTCCAGTCGCGATTGAAAGAATGGACCGATCAGGACGAAGAGGACCGGAGAGGGCAAGCAGTTGGGGCTGCAGCGAGCCAACCGGCGAGCGGTGGTAATCCAACTACGCAACCGGCAGAGGGGCAAAGTAGAAAATGACTTGTGCAAATCATCCCGAAATTGAGGCAACCGCTTATTGCAGAACCTGTGGTAAGCCGTTGTGCCAGACGTGCCAGCGAACTGTGATGGGCGCCATCGTGTGCGAGGAACATGCGCTTCCTCAGCCCGCGGATGCACCCGGACCGCAACCTGATCCGCAAGCTGCCTATTCGCCGTACACCACCCCTTACACGGCACCCCCGGCCGGTTCGGGGCCTTCTCCGGGACTGGCGTTTATTCTGGGTTTGATTCCAGGCGTCGGTGCCATTTATAACGGCCAGTACGCCAAGGGTTTGATTCACGTGGTGATCCTGGGGACTCTGATCAGCATTTTGAGTTCCGGCAACGGCGGTGGCTGGGAACCATTGTTCGGCATGCTCATCGCCTTATGGTGGATTTATATGCCGTTTGAGGCGTATCACACAGCGAGCAAGCGCCAGAGGGGTGAGTTGGTTGACGAATTCTCCAGCATTATCCCAGTCCAGCAATCGTCGTCTGGAATGCCGCTCGGCCCTGTGATTTTGATTGTGCTGGGTGTGATCTTCTTATTGAATAACCTGGAAATCCTGCGGCTGTATCAGATTGTGCGGTATTGGCCCTTGTTTCTGATTGTTCTTGGCGTGTACCTCCTTTCCGCGCGGCTGACTCCGCCACGAAATAGCGCCCCAACCGTGCCGCCCCATACCGAGGCGCGCCATGAATAACCTCGCATCCCTCGCAAGGGCGGTGCGGGGCCCCATCATTCTGATCACGCTTGGGGTACTGTTCGCGATGGATCATTTTGGGCCATTGCCGTTTTGGCGGACGTGGCCGGTTTTGATCATCGTGATCGGGCTGATGAAATTGATTGAGCGATCTTCACACGTGCAACAGGCACAGCAGACCAACGCCCTGCCGCCTGGCAACTTTCCTGGAGGGCTTCCACGATGAGACGAGGTTCCATTGTTGGACCGGTGATTCTGATTGTAATCGGCGCTGTTTTTCTGCTCAACAACATTCGCCCGGACCTGTCGGTTCTGGATATGCTAGCGAGTTACTGGCCGTTCCTGCTGATTGCCTGGGGAGTGCTGCGCCTGGTGGAAATCTTGATTTCACACACCGGCGCGCCGCAGCCAGGTGTAAACCCAGGGGTCCAGCGAGGCATTTCGGGTGGCGAGTGGGTGTTGATCGTATTCTTATGCCTGCTCGGTTCGGGCGCGTTCTTCTTCAAGCGCCATGTTGGGTCCTGGCCTCCGAACAGCATTCGAGCGAAGATCATCGGGGATTTCGGAGACGCCTACGATTACCCCATTGAGGAAAAGAAGACCGCTACCGGTAGAGCGCCGCGCGTCCTGATCGAGAATTTCCGGGGCAATGCCCGGATCGTGGGTACCGATGCGGCGGAAGTGAAAGTGGCAGGCCGGAAGACCGTGCGGGCTCTGCAACAGTCTGACGCGGATGAGGCGAACCGGCAATCGCCTGTGGAGCTGAATAACCAGGGTGAACTGGTGGTGATCCGGACGAAGGAAGATCGCAGTTCGAGCGACCGGCGATTGAGCGCGGATTTGGAGATTACCGTCCCGAAAGGAGCCACCGTGGAAGGGCGCGGACGCAACGGCGATTTCGACATTAGCGACATCGGCGGAAGTGTGGAGATCTCAAGCGACAACGCGGGCGTACGGGTACAAAACATCGGCGGCGGCGTGCGGGTAGACCTGCGGCGCAGCGATATTGTCCGGGCAGTGAACGTGAAAGGACCGGTGGAAGTGAAAGGTCACGGGCAAAATGTGGAGCTCGAAAACATCGAGGGCCAGGTCACTATCAACGGCTTTCACAGCGGCGATCTGCAATTCCGGAATCTTGCGAAGCCTCTGCGTTTTGAGGAGGACCAGACAAACCTCCGCGTGGAGGCTTGTCCAGGCCAGATCCGGATGGCGCGAGGGTACTTTCGTGCCACGGACCTGGTGGGACCGGTCCAACTGACGGGACGTTCGAAGGACGTGGATATCACCGGGTTCACACAGGCATTGGAAGTGTCAGTCGATCGCGGCGATGTTGAGCTGAGGCCGGTGCATATTCCGCTAGCGAAAATGGATGTGCGCACCCGAAATGGTGAAATTTCCGTTGCGATTCCCGCCGGCGCCAAGTTCGATCTGCGGGCCGATGTGCAAAAAGGCGAAGTGCAGAACGACTTCGGGCCTGTGATTCGCAACGAAAGTACGGGCCGCGGCGCATCCTTGCGCGGTGGAGTGCAAGACGGACCGGCGATTGTGCTGAATGCGGATCGAGGATCGGTGGTGGTGAGGAAGGCTGGAGCGGAACCCGTTCCGCCCTCCCCTCCAGTACCCGCAACGCCATCGGCACCCCCTTCGGCGAAACAATCGAAACTAGTCCTTGAGCGGAACTAGCCAACTCAATCCGGCCGGCGCAACATGTAACCACCCATCATCTTCTTTGCTTCGTATCCAAGTGGTTCTGCCGCCTTCGAGATGCGGTCCAAATCACGCCGGTAAACCAGCATATCGATATCCCTTGTCACAAACGTCGCTCCGGTGATGGTCCAGAATATGGGCGTTTACAGCCACCCCGCCGATTACCTCGAATCGCACACCAGCTCCCGTAATGATTTAACAAATGCCTTCCAGATCGTGAACCAGTGAATACATGCCCGGCTCGAAGAGGATGTTGACGCCGCCATGCGTGGCCGATTCCTCTATCCACCGCTGAAAGTTCATCACCTTTCATCAGATTAACTGAAAACAACCACTCAACTTGTCGCGCAGCTCTCACGGTATCCTGGTCATTCACGGTTTGTTCGCGGCTGTACTCAAAGTTCCGCCGCACGCATCGTGCATTGAGAGGTCTACGTACATGACACGGCGAAGCAAAATCGTCATCGTAAAGGTTGCCGCGGTTTTCTCCGTTGTGCCTGTATTGCTCTATGGGATTGGCGGGGGCGTAAGCGGAGGGCCTCCCGGACCGGATGCGGGCCAGGCGGGCGTACCTGGGGAGGCAAGCTGCGCAAGTTGCCACGTTAGACCAAGCGACAACAGTAAGCTGGGCGACAGCAGTAAGCTGAAGGTCACCTTTCCGGGCACCCTGACCTACACGCCAGGAGTCAATCAACATCTGATTGTGACCATTACCGATGCCAACCAGAAAGCGTGGGGATTTCAAGCCACGGCCCGGCAGGCAGGCCGTAACCTCGCTCAGGCCGGTTCCTTCTTACCCGGCCCGGACGGTTATACACAATTGGTTTGCTCCCAGGCAGGAGTGCAAGTGGAGCAGTTCGGATCGTGTCCATCGTCGCTGCCTTTTCAATATATCGAGCACACCTTCTCCGGCGTGCGCGTGGGCACAAAGGGATCGGCGACGTTTGAGTTCGACTGGTCTCCACCGGCAAGCAACGTCGGCAACGTGGTGATGTACGTGTCCGGGGTCGCCGCCGATGGCCTCGACAACAGCGCTGACTTAACGCACGACAATAGCTATGTTCAGACGTACACATTGACACAGGCCCAGGCAAACGCGCCTTCCATCACATCCGTTGTGAACGGGGCGAGTTTCCAATCCGGCGTCTCCAGCGGCTCATGGGTGACGGTGACCGGATCAAACCTGGCCAACACCAGCCGTTCCTGGAGCAGTAGTGACATTCCCGGCGGCGTGCTGCCAACCTCTCTCGACGGAGTGGGCGTGACCATCAACAACAAAAAAGCCTATGTCGCCTACATCAGTCCAACGCAGATCAACTTGATAGCTCCTTCGGACGAATCGACCGGCGGCGTGGATGTACAGGTATCCAATAACGGAGTTACCGGCAACACAGCGGCAGGCCAGTTGCGAGCGGTTTCGCCCGCTTTTTTCCTGTGGTCCGGCAAGTATGCGGTAGCCACTCGGGCTGACTACACGGTGGCCGCACCGTCGGGCGTATTCACTGGCAGGACAACCGTGCCGGCCAAACCGGGCGAAGTCGTCATCCTATGGGCAACGGGCTTCGGACCAACCAGTCCGGCAGTCCCGGATGGGCGGCTTCCCACAGGGCAGATCGCTTCGGTACTGAACGTTCCTTCCATCCTGATCGGCAACGTGGCCGCGCGAGTGATAGCAGCCGCGCTGAGTCCTGAGTTTCCCGGTCTTTACCAGATCGCGATACAGGTGCCCAGTTCCTTACCGGACGGCGATCTGCCGATCGTCGCGCAAGTTGCTGGCGCTCCATCGCCGGCTGGAGTCTTTCTCACCATCCAACATTGATGGTCTACGTGCCGTACACTCGCCGGGCGATGCTGGTGAGCTCACGTAAAACGCCTGCGTTGGCCGGATCGTCTATGCAATTCTGGAACTCTCGAGGATCGTTCGCCAGGTCGAACAGTTCCGAACGATCCCAGTCAAGGTAGTTCAGCTTCCATTTATCTGTCCGCACCATCAGAATGGGCGGTTTACCTACATAACGATTGTCGCGGGTAAACACTGACCGGCAGAAGTAATATTCGGAGCAGACGTACTCACGCGGGGTATATCTTCTGTTAGTGACGAGCGCGGCAAAATCGCGCCCCGGCAAGCCCTTCGGCGCTTCCTGGCCGCAAAGGGTTGCAAGAGTTGGAAACAGGTCGATCTGGTCGATAAGCTGCGTTCGCGAGGCGCCGGCCTGAATGCGGTCCGGCATGCTGACGATCAATGGAACCGCGACCGATTGCTCATACATATTGTGTTTGGTCCACATGCGATGCGCCCCGGCCATCTCGCCGTGATCGGATGTGTAAACAACGATGGTGTTTCTGTCCAGACCTAACTCGCGGAGCGCATCATACACTCGTCCAACACACGCGTCCGTCTGGCTGATATTGCCGTAGTAGCCCGCTAAAGACTTCCGCAACTCCTCATCTGGTTGGGTATACCAGCCGCGCTCCCGCGCACGGATCAGATGCCCCGGAAAGCCGTCTTGCAATTCGTTGCCGCTGCGCCGCGGTAGCGTCAGTGTGGAAGGTTCGTATAAATCCCAGAACTCACGCATTGGCACCAGAGGAGTATGCGGCATGAAAAACGACGACCATAAGCAGAACGGCCGGTTCCGGTTTTCATGAAGGAACTGGACCGTTTTCTCCGCGTAATAATTGTCTTGAAAGAAGCGCGCTGACAGGGAAGAAGGGCGGCCATTGACGCCCTCCGCGCCGCCCTGATCCTTACGGAGTTGTTCTCTTTCCAGCACCGTGAGCGTCTGGTTGAAATCATCCAGGTGAATGCGATGATCGAAACCGTGCCGTTGCGTTTCATCCACAAAATGCATTTTGCCGATTGCGCCAGTAACGTAACCGCGTTCTTTGAAAAAATGCCCGGCGGTCCTGGCCGATGCGGGCAATGGATCTTCCAGGATCTTCGCGCCGTGCGAATGCGCATAGGTTCCGGTAACAATCGATCCCCGCGATGGCACGCAGACCGGCGCCGCGCAATATGCCTTTTCGAATCGAACTCCTCGCGCCGCAATCTCGTCGATGTGAGGTGTTTTTACCTCGGAGCTTCCGTAACAACCGGACGACTCCCGCTGGTGCTGATCCGACATGATGAACAACAGGTTGGCCTGCCGCTTCTTTGCGGATGCGATCAGAGGAGCTGCGGCGGCACCGATAAATGTACGGCGATTCATGGCTGTTCAGTGAGCGCTTTTTGAAGCTTCCGGATGCTGACGTTCCCAGGCTAGATATTCTTCTACTGTATAAAACGCGCCGTGACTGTACAACCGGCCCTTATCCTCCACCGTGTCCTTCCAGTCAAATTTCCAGGAGTCACCGGTCTTTTGCATCCAGCGCTGCAAAACCTTTTCCATATCCTGCACCAGCGGCTTCGACGATCTGTCTTCGATCAGGTTCTTCTGCTGGTACGGATCCTTTTCGTTGTCATACAGTGCCCAGGGCCGGTTTTCTAGACGGGCGTATGTGTAGCGATCGGTGCGAACTCCGCGCCACGCGTCTTCTGTTCCGTCTCCCTGAAAAGGACCGAAGATCTGCAGGAACACCGACTCGGGTGCAGCTGGACCTCTACCGGCCATGGCACCCGAAAGATCGGTTCCCAAACTCCCCGGAACCTGTTCCACTCCGGCCAGACCCAGCAGCGTTGGCGCAAAATCCACGTGACTGAACATCGTGCCGGTTCGCCGCCCGCCTTTGATTCTGTTCGGATAACGAAGCAGGCCGGGAACCCGGATGGATTCGTCCCAGGGTTTGCGCTTCAGTCTTCGGCCCTGCGAACCCAGCATGTCTCCATGGTCTGAAGACAGTAACACAATCGTGTCCTCGGCGAGGCTGAGTTCCTTCAATGTGCCGAGCATGCGCCCTACCTGATCGTCTACTGCGCTGACCATGCCGTAGTACTGGGCGATCTCGGCCGGCCCTGGCAATCCAGGGGCAGCTTGCCAGTTCGGGCGCATATGAAGTTTGGCGGGGTCATACAATTTCGCGTATTCGGGTGGCGCTTTGTAGGGGTCGTGTGGAGGCCCCATCTGAACCGTCAGGAAAAAAGGTCTTTGATCGTTGCGGGTCTCGCGCAGAAAGCCGAGCGCCAGGTCGGTCCACCCTTCGGCTTCGAATTTCCCCATCGGAATGGGATCGGGTGAATCGCGGAAATATTGTGTATTGAAGTGGGCATGGCTGCATTCATTCGCCGCCCAGAACTCGAATCCGTGTCTCCGCGGCCCCGGCGGTATAAAGCCGGGTAAACGCGGTCCGCCGTCCAGATGCCATTTGCCAATAAAGCCGGTCCTGTATCCAGCGTTATGCAATACCGCTGGCATGGTCGGCACGGACTCACGCAGCCGAAGATCGTTGGCGACCATCCCGTTCCGGTGCGCATAAGTTCCGCTTAGGATGTTGGCCCGCGCGGGGCAACAGACGGGCGTATTGGCGTAAGTATTGGGCAGAACCAGCGACTCGGATGCGAGGCGGTCGATATTCGGTGTATGAACATCCTGGTTTCCCATGTACCCCAGAGCGCACGACCGTAGCTGGTCCGGCATGATAAACAGGATGTTGGGACGCTTCCGGGTCTGCGCAGTTGTTCCGGCGGCACCCAGGCCGGCTGCAATGAAACCACGCCTGGTCGTATTCCAGGCCGTATTCCTGGTGGTATTTAGGGATGCATCCGATTGGCTCATCGCTTTGCCTCCTTGTAGTCTGTCAGAAACTGAGACGCAGACCTAGCTGAATAGCCCTGCCCGGTCTTGCACTGTTGATCGTCCCAAAGCCCGGCGCGCCGAGCGTTGCCGCGGGCAGACCGAAGTTTGCATGGTTCAACGCATTGTAGAATTCGCCGCGGAACTCTGCTTTAGCCCTCTCGGTAATTGCAAAGATCTTCAGCAGTGACAAATCGATGTTGCTGACGCCTGGCCCTCGCAGGACGGATCGCGGCGAGTTCCCGAAAGTGTACGGCGCGGGCGCACGGAAGGCCGCTGTATCGAACCAGCGTTGAATGGATTGCCCGGTTCCGCTCAGCATAGGATTTCCGGTGACATCCGGGCGAAGTGGGCCTGCCGGGAACGCGTTTGTCGTGTCACTGAGGTTAACGACCGTAAAGGGCGGTCCTGACTGAAAAGTCGCGATCACGCCCGACTTCCACCCGCCGAGCACATAAGAAAGCCATGATTTACTACGAAAAAACGGCAGCTCATAAACCGTGCT
>JBBPYD010000056.1:0-4990 GCA_038200305.1 Bryobacterales bacterium | reverse complement strand
ATGCAGCAGTTGGTGTACGCGATGCACTTCAAGGGGCAGGCCTCTGGAGATTCCACGCAAACGATGAGGGTGCAAAGCAGCGGGGTAAGCTCCAGCATTACGACAGTGGTGAATGCTGGAGGGATTACTGGAGGTTTTGACCCGGCTGCGGGATCGAACGTATCGTTCGAATCCGAGGTAACCTTGACCGGCGACGGCACATTCAATGAACAGGGAATAATCCGGTTCGGCGAAGGTAATCATCTGCTGCGATTTGTAACGGTCGGCGAGGGGTGGATGGGGCCGAGTCCGAATCCACCCGTGAAACAAGGGACGGTCACCTGGAAGGTGGACGGCGGCGAAGGGCAGTTTGCCGGGGCGGACGGAGTTATCACTTCAAACTTCACGGTCACCGATACAGGGGGAGTGGACGATTATCACATGGGTGTGATTTATCTGAAATAGAGATACTCCCAAATCGTATACTCAAGAAGGCATGGACACCGCACAGTTCAAACAACGCCTGCAAGAGAAAGAACGCGACCTCTTATCCGACATCGCACGTCTGCAAGTGGAGGCGCGTGGTTCCGGAGATGTGGAAGTCGGGGACGCTGTCGACTACGCCACTACCGCTCAGGGCACATCCCAAGCGCTGCAAGAAGTCACGTTGGCGTCGGAAACTCTGGAACAGGTACGTGCCGCCTTGCAACGTATCGAGGACGGTAGCTTCGGAAAGTGCGTTGTCTGCGGACGCGAAATTGAACCTGCGCGATTGAAGGCCGTTCCCTGGACACCCTATTGCCTTGAAGATCAGGAAAAACGGGATAGAGCTGCACACGTTCCAGGCGGCTCGACTCTTTGACCGGTTTATAGCGCATATCGGTTCATAGTGCATATCATAGATATATGCACCGGCTCCTTCCCGCCGCCCTTCTGATCGGCGCGCTTCCTCTGCTGGCCCAGCAACCGGCGGCGCCCGATTTTTCCCGCGACGTTGAACCCATTTTCGTCAAACGCTGCCAAGGCTGCCATGGCCCCGGTCAGCAGATGAGCGGACTCCGTCTGGATCAGTCCGAAGCCGCGATGAAAGGCGGGAACTCAGGTCCCGTTATCGTTCCAGGGAAAAGCGCGGACAGCAAACTGATCGCCCGGGTCTCCAGCTCTAAAAAAGGATTTGCAATGCCGCCGGTGGGCGCGCCGCTTTCCGAATCCGAACTCGCCACCTTGCGTAATTGGATCGATGGTGGCGCAAAGTGGCCGGTTCAACAGGCCAAAGCCGGACCAGCCCCAAAGAACACGCACTGGTCGTATCAACCCATCCGCCGCCCTGCCGCATCGGACATTCGCAAGCGCACCTGGCCGCGCAATCCAATCGATGCGTTCATCCTCGCCCGCCTCGAATCCGAAAATATTGAGCCCTCTCCGGAAGCCTCCCGCACAACTCTCATCCGCCGTCTGAGCCTCGATCTCACCGGCCTTCTCCCAACCGCGGCTGAAGTGGAAGACTTTGTGACCGACAATCAACCCGACGCGTATGGGCGGCTGGCCGACCGCCTGTTGGCTTCGCCCCACTACGGCGAAAGGTGGGCGCGCCCATGGCTCGACCTTGCTCGCTATGCGGATAGCGATGGGTATGAAAAGGATCTTGTTCGCCCGTCCGCGTGGCGATACCGTAATTGGGTGATCGACGCACTCAATCACGACATGCCCTACGACGAATTCACGGTGGACCAGATCGCGGGCGACCTGCTGCCAAACGCGAGCACCGAACAGCGCGTCGCAACGGGTTTTCAGCGCAACACGCTCACCAACCGCGAGGCGGGTGTCGATCGTGCCGAAGCCCGCTTTGAGCAGACTATCAATCGCGCCAATACCATCGGCACCGTCTGGCTCGGCCTCACGGTGGGCTGCGCGCAATGCCACAATCACAAGTACGATGCGATCAGTCAGAAGGAGTATTACCAGCTCTTCGCATTCGTAAACAACGTCGAAGAAGCGAGTATAGACGCGCCGCTCCCCGGTGAAATTGGCCCCTATCTTCGGTCACGCCCGGCCTATGACCACGAACGCAAACAGATCCTCAGCGAATACGGCATCCCCGAATTGCAATCCATCTGGGAATCGCACATGCGCGAAGCCATCGCGAAACCCGGTGTGAACCTGGAGTGGGACTTCTCCGTCACCTCCTTCACCGCAATGGAGGACAACGCCCGCAAGCTCATGCGTAGCGAACCCGCCAAACGGACCACACGCCAGTCGGAGCAACTCACGAATTATTTCGTCCGCAACCCCGGTCCGGATTTCAGTAAGGATTCGTCGCACTCCATCTGTCTCAAGGACGCGCGCGCGAAACTAGCCGCGCTCGACGCCGGCTTCACGCAGCTCACGCAGGCGCAAACCGTGATCGAAGATCCGGCACCCGCCAAGACCCACATTGCTCTGGGCGGGGATTACCGTGCTCCAGGGATCGAAGTAGAGCCGGGCACGCTCGCCGTTTTGCCGCCTCTGAAATCGAGCGGAACGCCAAACCGTCTCGACCTTGCCCGCTGGATCGTTTCGCGCGAAAACCCTCTCACGGCACGCGTCGAAGTGAACCGGATCTGGCAGGAACTTTTCGGCAAAGGGTTGGTCCGTACATCGGACGACTTCGGCACGCAAGGCGACAAGCCCACTCATCCGGAACTTCTTGACTGGCTGGCGTCCGAGTTCCAACAAAACGGCTGGAGCATGAAGCAGCTCGCGAAAACGATTGTGATGTCGGCCACCTATCGCCAGTCATCAAAGGTTCGCAAAGAGCTGCTCAACCGCGATCCCGACAACTCATTACTGGCGCGGCAGTCGCGTCTTCGCCTCACCGCGGAACTCGTCCGTGATGCGGCGCTTTCCGCCGGCGGCCTTCTCGACACGGACATTGGCGGCAAAAGCATCAAGCCTTTGCTACCGGCGGGCGTCGCCGAGCTTGGTTATGCGAACAGCGTCAAGTGGAAGGAGAGTGAAGGCCGGGAACGTTACCGCCGCGGTCTCTACATCCACTTCCAACGCACCACGCCGTATCCGCAGCTCATGAATTTCGATGCGCCGGATTCCACCGTTGCCTGCACGCGCCGCACCCGTTCCAATACCCCGTTGCAGGCGCTGAATCTTCTTAACGATCCGGTGTTTCTTGAAGCCGCCCAGGGCTTGGCCTTGCGCAGTATGAAAGAAGCGAGCGGCGCTTTTGGCGACCGCCTCGATTACACGTTTGAAACCTGCCTCTCCCGCAAGCCGAGCCAACAGGAAAAGGAACGCCTCAGTAAATACTTTGACCAGCAACTCGGCATTTTAAAGAAGGATAAAAATTCCACCTCGTCGCTGCTGCCTCTCACACCGGAAGGAGCCAACCCCGTCGAAGCAGCCGCATGGGTGGGGGTGAGCCGCATCCTGCTCAACCTCGACGAGTTCATTACAAGGGAATAAAGATGACTCTCCAAGAATTCAAAATGATCCAAAGCCGGCGCGGTTTCCTCCGCAACTGCGTGGGCGGACTCGGAACCATCGCGCTGGCCGACTTGTTGCACGGCGTCACGGATACCAATCCCCTTGCGCCCAAAAACCCGCACTTCCCTGGTAAGGCGAAGAACGTCATCTTCCTATTTATGGAAGGCGGCCCAAGCCAGATGGATCTCTTCGATCCCAAGCCGGAGCTGCAAAAATGGCACGGCAAATCCCTCCCGCCGTCCATGACCAAAGACCTGAAGCTCGCGTTTATCAAGCCGACCGCAGCCGTCCTGGGCAGCCCACGCACTTTCAAGCCTTACGGCAAATGCGGAACCACTTTTTCCGACTACTTGCCCTACACCGCGGAATGCGCGGACGACATCTGCCTGGTCCGCTCCATGTACACCGACGCGTTTAATCACCACCCCGGCCAGCTTTTGCTGATGACCGGCTCCGTACAATTCGGCCGCCCCACTTTCGGTGCATGGGCAACTTACGGTCTCGGCAGTGAATCAAAAAATCTCCCCGGATTCGCCGTGCTCAGTTCCGGCGTCGGCACCAGCGGCGGCGCATCCAATTTCTCCAGCGGCTTCATGCCTTCCACCTATCAGGGCGTGCCGTTCCGCAGCGGCGGCGAACCAATTCTGTATTTGAATAATCCCAGCGGCGTGACACCAGAAACGCAACGCGCCGGCCTGGACGCGCTTCGCGATCTCAACGAAGAGCATCTGATCGATTCTGGCGACATGGAAATCGCATCGCGGATCGCGTCGTATGAACTGGCTTTCCGGATGCAGACCGCCGGCCCCGAGCTAGTCGACTTCTCCAAAGAATCGCCCAGCACAATGGAAATGTACGGTATGAACAAAGAGGTCACCAGGCCCTATGCCACCAACTGTTTAATGGCCCGCCGCATGGTGGAGCGCGGGGTTCGTTTCGTGATGCTCATGCACGCCAGTTGGGACCAGCACACCAATCTCAATAAAGCCCTCAAGAAGAACTGCGACATCACCGATCAGCCCACCGCCGCTCTACTCAAAGATCTAAAGCAGCGGGGACTGCTGGATAGCACGCTGGTCATCTGGGGCGGGGAATTCGGCCGTACCCCGATGGTGGAAATCCGGAACACCTCCGATCCCGATAACGCCGGCCGCGATCATCATCCTATTGCATACAGCATGTGGATGGCAGGCGGAGGCATGAAGGGCGGGCAGGTAGTCGGCGCAACCGACGACCTGGGATTCAACATCACCCAGGATAAAGTTCATGTTCACGATCTGCAGGCGACGGCCCTGAACTGCCTCGGGTTTGACCACACTCGGCTCACATACAAACACATGGGCCGCGACTTCCGCCTGACCGATGTCTCCGGCAACGTGATTAAGAAGATGCTGGTATAAGCCGGTCCGCGTGTCGCATCGGCTGTGTGGTTCCATACGTAAGCGAGCGCCACAGCCATTCGACGGGTCCGAACTCGTAGTGCTTCAGCCACCACACGCTTACGGGAACTTGGATGCCAAATAGGATTACTGTT
>JBBPYD010000055.1:0-4190 GCA_038200305.1 Bryobacterales bacterium | reverse complement strand
GGTAGACATCGCCGGGTCCTATAAGATTATCGGCAAAAACCAGATCAACTTCCTGGGCGCTGGTCAGATCTAAAAGAACCACAACGGGTATTTTCCCCAAAACCACAACCAAACCACGCGACCGGGCGTTCTCCGATTTATCTTCCGGAAAGGGTTTGGACACGTCGCAGAATTTGTTGGGCTGGCCGCCGCCGGGAAGCGACTTGTCAATGTGTTGTCCATCGGCCGTCACCACCGTGATATCCAGTCCCTTGAGAGGAATCTTGTCTCCAGGCTTCATCACCAGATGGTTTCCGGTCTTCACTGCCTCGTCATAAGCCGTGTTGAGCTCGGTGGCGCCTTTTCCGGTTTCCCGGTTCGGGCCGTGGTCGATGAAATTCTTAACCGGCAGGGTCGCGACGAGCTGGGGCACTCCGCCCACGTGATCGGTGTGATGATGCGTAATCGCCAGGTAATCGATATGCTTGATGCCGGCCGACTTGGCCGCAGCCGCGATGCGCGTAGCATCCCGTTTGTTGAAGCCGGGCCAGCCCGCGTCCACCAGCAGCGACTGTTTGGAGGGCGTTACAATCAGTGTGGCCTGCCCCCCTTCCACATCGATGAAATAGATATCCAAGGTCTTGGCAGCGGGCAATACGGAGGCCATGCAGAGAGTTAGAAAGAATCCAGCCAGAAATCGCATGGTTCGCATCCTATCACACCGGAAAGTTGCGTTTGGTTTGGAGTGACAGGGTTTGGGGTGTGCAGTATCGCGGGAACATTCCGGGGTAAAATAACGTACTTCCAGGTAGCAATGCCTTTCTGTACACAATGCGGAAATCAGGTCGGCATAACTGACATCTTCTGCGCAAAATGCGGCGGCCGTCAGGCGGCTTCGCCACCGCCCCGGCCGCCCGGCACTGAATTTTTGAGCGACCTAAGCCCGCGCACCGCATCCATGCTCTGTTACATCCCCATGGTTGGCTGGGTGGCATCCATCTTCGTCCTTGCGGCCCCACGGTTCCAGCACGACCGCGTTGCCCGGTTCCATGCGTTCCAGGGACTCTATCTTTTCGTTGTTTGGCTTATCGTAGATTGGGTTCTGTCGCCGATCGTAAGTTTTGCCCCCGGCGGGGGTTTTCACGAAGCCAGGCTAATCCGGTCGTTACTGCACCTCACCGTCTTCGTGGCCTGGATCTGGATGATCGTCAAGACCAGTCAGGAGCAGGTATATCATCTGCCAATCGTTGGGGAACTGGCTGATCGGTCCGTTTCCGAACAGCGCTAGCCGTTCTGGTCCCCAGACCCAGACTTGGCTCTTTGGAACTTAAGCAGGAGTTGGACAATCTCGCCGCGACCTCTTTCAAGGGCGGCACGAAGCGGTGTGCGGCCGAATTCGTTAGGAGTCTCGATTTGCGCGCTCGCCCCGGACCTAAGCAGAAGCTCGATCGTTTCCAGACCCGCGCCATACTCGATAGCTGTATGGAGCGCGGTCGATCCGTTCCCATCTTTTCCTTCGATATCCGCGCCGTTTTCCAGCAGGAGCGCGACGGTGCCGCGCGAAGCTGAAGACGCCCCATACATCAATGGCGTGATTCGATGGGGACCGGTTGCGCCGTTTACCGCCGCCCCAGCAGCGAGCAAACGACGGCACAGCGCGGCATGTCCACCCTTAGCCGCGCCCGCAAGGGCTTTGGTTAGCTCGTCCGGTCCGGGATTCACGCCGAGCAGGTGAGTCATGGCCTCCTCGTCGCCTAACAGCGCCGCGCCCTCCACCCGCTGAAGCATTAGTGGTTGCAGCACCTCGTCGATCCGCGCATCCCCTGGCGGATATTCCAGAGCATCCCAGGGGCTTCCAGCCTCAATCAAAGACTTAACGACACGTCCGAAGCCGCCCTCCGGGTGCCGCTTCTCCACCGTGCAGTCGTAAATCGCGAAGCCGAGCGGCGTCGCCTTATAGCCCGGATCCATGAGATCTACAGGGTGGCCACGCTCGATCAGCAGATCCACCAGATCGGCGGACCCCGCCCACGCCGCGTTATGCAACGGCGAATAGCCGTGGCTCCTTTCCGGATGCGCCACGGGAAACCCGATGTCGAGCATCAGTTTGACGGCTTCGAAATTTGTGTTCGTCTCCCAGCAATAGCGCGCCACCAGTTCATGATCCACGGCCGGAAGCGAGGCTACCAGCCCGGGATTCCGAGCGGCAATGGCTTCCGCCTCGCGACGCCTGCCGAGCACGCATGAAACCAGCAAGCGCGTAGGCGTGCCGCTGTTCTCATACATAAAATCGAACAGCTCTTCATGACCCTTCAGCAGTGCGATCTGGTGGGGGTAGGAGTTAAAGGCCAGCGTCCACCGATAAATCGTGCCACCGCGTCCTTTGTGCCCGATCGGCGGGAACTCCGGCAAGCGGCCGATGCGGTGGGCCAAGCAGCCGCGGTTGGAATCGATCAGTTTTTCCGCGAGGCCGCGGTCTCCCAGCGCGGCGGCGAGGAAGATGCCGGGCGCCGCTCCGCGTTCCAACAGGAACCGCGCCACCTCCGGAGCCTCTCCAATCAGCCACTGTGCGGGCGTCGATTCGTGATCCTCGTCGCGTGCGTCCACGCGGGCGCCACGCTCAAGAAGCAACTTGGCCGTCTCCACGTCACGTGAAAAGTGAAGGGGCGTACAGCCGTCGACTCCTTTCGCGTCGACGAGGGATGGGCCGGCATCCAACAGATCCGCCAGACGATCCAGCAACCCAAGCCCCGCTGCCGCATGCGGCGTGAGAGTGGCGCCCTGTGCGACCAGAAACCTTCCGACATCCGCAGCCACGCTGCGTGTGTCCATGCCTCCCGCCCACCACTTCGTGACAATTTCGACATCGGCTCCCAGTCTCAGTAGCCGTTCTGCCGTGGCGATACTCCGCGCAGCAGTAACGGCCGGGCACACATTTGGGGCGTTAAGAAGATTTGGGTGATCGTGGATCAGCGCGTCGATCACAGTAACGCCGCCGGATTCCAAGGCTCGAATCAGGAGCGTGCGAGGCTGGCCGGGCATCATAGCTGTTAGCGGCCTCCGTAACGCCGGATCACCGCTCCTTCGGTTACCATTACACTTTTCTACAAAAAACCTTCTGGTCTCCGGAGCCGGCCGGGGTGGCCGGCTGATATCGACACCCTAAATCTCGTCCCACACAGGCTGCTGCCCGGCGAAGAGGCGATCCGCGCTATGCCGTCCCAATCGCCGGTAGCTTTCAAACTGGCTCTCATCGAAAAACTGGTCGGAGGTCGGCTGGTGTGGAAACGGTGGATTCGCCTCTCCGTACTGGCGCACGTCGGCTGGCAGCAGTTCGTTGGGATCTGAGGACAGGTCGGCGGCAGTCAACACTGCCTTGATGTAGATGAGCTTGCCGTCGGGAATCCGTGGCCCTCCCTGGACACGGTCGACCGAATCGTAATTGATCCAACCCGTCGCGAAATGGTCCGCTTTTGTCCGGATCGGATTGAGGTCAATCTCGATCTGAATCCCAAGATCGACCCGGATTTTCCGGATTACGTTCGCAAGATCTTCGAACCGGTAGTGAGGATCGCAACCTCCATCCACCACCAGGATGCTGCCGCAACGCCGCAGAACCATTTCGTAAAGCCCGAGGTTGTCAAAATGACCGCCATCGGACAGGTTGACGTAATTCCGTTCGTCTGTCGTTTGTCCCAGCGCTTCCAAGGCCAGGTAGTAAAGCCCGTAAATGGGGCCCGGCTCCCGCCATTTATTCTGCCCTGGATTGCCCAACCAGCAGCCGAGCCTGGCGTTGAAAAAGGTCATCAGGAACGTAAGCAGCGCGGATGAGTTGTATCCCATGTTCGGATTCGCCGCGGCTCCTGAGATGGTGACGGCGGTTCCCAGGCTGATCGGCTTCATGGTGCCCTTGAGAGCGAACTTCTCCGACGATCGATAAGCGCCGTACCGGTCCGGCTGGTCCTTATTGCAGATGCATGCGCTGCCGCAGTGCAGTGGAGTGATGGTGAAGGATTCGGCTTTTCGTTGCTGCCACGCCAGTTTCTTGCCCGCGACCAGATTCAAGGCCACGTTTACCACGTGGAGAGGCTTCTGATCTTTTAGATCCCACATGGGAAGGTTATCTTTTGGGTCGAATCCCGTAAACAGATTTGGCTTGCGCTCGCCTTCCTTCCTGGAGGCCGCTAAATACGCGCGAATCAGCCTGCTCC
>JBBPYD010000054.1:0-13179 GCA_038200305.1 Bryobacterales bacterium | reverse complement strand
ATCGAATGCACTCCTGCCTTTCGTCCATGTCTCAACATAGCAATGCCTTAGCACTCGATGCTCTTTCTTCAACTGCCGGATTTAGGTTAATGCCGTGCTTCCCCGGTTTTGCGAACTTCTACTCGAACGCCTTCGCGCACCGCATCGGTGGGGTTCATGACGACTAAATCGCCCGCCGAAACACCGGAGAGCACTTCGACTTCGCTGCCATAATCGGTGCCGACCCGGATCTCGCGGAAGTGAATGCGATTTTCCGCATCGACCGTCGCCACGCGGGTGCCTTTCGATCCCGTGATGAGCGCGTCGCCTGGAATCAGCAAGGAAGCGGCCGCTTGGGTGGAAGCGAAACGGACTTGCGCGTAGGTGCCGGGAAACAGAATGCCGCGCGGATTGGGAACCAGCAAGATCGCCAGCATGGATCGGGACCCGGGGTCCACTTCGTGCGAAAAACGATCGACTACTGCCGGAAACACTTGGCCCGCCATCTCCTGGACGCGCAACTCAGCCTTCTCGCCCGTCCGAATAGAGCTTGCATAGGCTTGCGGCACGTTGACGAAGATTCGCATGGTTCCGATCTCCGCTACGCGGAACAACTCCTGCGCCGCACCGCCGTTGCCCGAGTTAATCAGCGTGCCGACATCGACATTCCGGGCCGTGACGATGCCGTCAATCGGCGCGGTCACGCGCGAATAGACCTTGAGCTGCTGGAGCCGCCGGATATTGGCTTCGTTCGCAGCTTCCAGATCGCGGGCGCTTCTGATCTTCGATTGGGCGGCGTCCACTTCGGCCCGCCGTACATCCAGATTCGAACTCTTTTCATCGGCCTCTTGATGCGACACGGCTCCGTGTTTTTCGAGTTGGCCCCAACGGTCCGCCGTCTTTTGAGCCAACTTCAGATTCGCCGTTGAGAGGGTCAGCGCCGCTTGCAGTTCGGCCAGCGTGGATTGCGAGTTGGAGAGCATCGCGCGCGCCTGCAGGATCTGCTGGTCGAGTTCAGGCATCTCAATTTCCGCCATCGGCTGACCTTTCTTCACGCGATCGCCTATATCGACATAGCGCTTTACAATGTAACCATCCGCGCGGGCAAAAATCGGCGATTCGATGAGCGCGTGAAGATCTCCCGGAAGCTCCAGCGGGGCGTTTGCCGATGATTTTCGAACGGCCGTTACATTCACGGCGGGCAGCTGCTCGCGTTGTGTCTCGACGCTTGCCTGCAGAGCTTGCCCGCGTCGCAACCGCGGCAGCAAGCCCGCAAACACGGCCGATAAGACAATGATCACGACGACGGCAAAGAAGATCAGCAGCGGTCGGAGACGCACGCGAGATGTCTGGTTTACGGGATCGCGATGCCGCTCCATTCGCGCCTTTTCCTGGGTTTCCAATTCTATTCCTTAACTCTCATACAGATCCAGGCCACCTTCATCCAACTCGGCTGGCGCTTTTCGCCGTAATACTGAGTAAACTACAGGAACGAAGAGCAGCGTGGCGACTGTCGCCATTACAAGCCCTCCGATCACCGCGCGGCCAAGGGGCGCGTTCTGCTCGCCGCCTTCGCCAAAGCCGAGCGCCATGGGCAACATGCCGACGATCATCGCGAGGGCCGTCATCAGCACTGGGCGGAGCCGGGTGTAGCCCGCTTCCAGCGCCGCTGTCTTGGCGTCTTCACCCGTGCGGCGCAGGTCGTTGGCAAAATTCACCAGAAGAATACTATTCGCGGTTGCTACTCCGATACTCATGATGGCGCCCATCAAAGATGGAACGCTGATGGAGGTCTGCGTAAGAAATAACATCAGCAGGATGCCGGAAAGCGCGCCGGGCAGCGCCATCAAGATGATGAATGGATCAAGCCAGGATTGAAAGTTCACCACCATTACGAAGTAGACCAACAGGATGGCGAAGAACAACCCGACGCCAAGCCCGATAAACGACGACCGCATCGTCTCCACCTGACCACGGGTTTCAAAGAAGCTCCCTTTGGGCAGCTTCGGCGTGAACTCAGTCAAGATGCGGCTCACGTCCGTCGCGACGCCGCCGAGATCGCGATCCTGCACGTTCGCGTAGATATCGTATAGCGGCTGCACGTTGTAGTGGTTCACCACCGACGTGGTGGCGCCGCGTTGTAATCGCGCGAGATTGGCCAGCAACTGTGGTGCTCCGCCGGGCGAGCGAATCGACGTGGCCATCAATGCCGCGGTGGAATCGACGCGATACTGCGGTGTTTGGACGGCAATGGGATAATCGACGCCGTTCTGCGGGTTAATCCAATAGTTAGGCGCGGTCTGAGAACTCGAACTGAGAGATACTAGCAGGCTGTCCGCCACATCTCTCTGCGTGAGGCCGAGTTGACTGGCGCGTGCGCGATCCACATTGAACTGCATCTCTGGAACGTCTACTACCTGATGCATGTGAACGTCCACCGCACCAGGGATCGTCGCGAGCCGCCGTTCGATCTGTTTCGCAAGCAGGTAATTCGCCGGTGCATTCGTAAGCGGGCCGATCACCTGGACATCAATGGGCGCGGGCAACCCAAAATTGAGGATCTGGCCTACGATATCGGCGGGCTGGAAGAAGAAGGTCAAGTTGGGATATTCCCGGTGCAAGCGCGTGCGCAACTGCCTGACGTAATCCCATGTGGACCCGTGCTCGCCAGGCTTCAAGGAAACCAGAATTTCGCCATCGAACGGGCCGATGGTCGCGCTGTCGCCGAGCGCAATATTCAAGCCGCTATAGGGAAGCCCGATGTTATCGAGGATATCGGTAAGTTCGCCCGCCGGAATCACCTTGCGAATGCTGTCTTCCACGCGCGCGAAATAGGTCTCGGTCTCCTCCAGACGGGTTCCCGCCGGTGCCCGCACATGAAGGCGGATCTGGCCGGCATCCACTTGTGGAAAGAAGTCCCTGCCGATGAACGGAGCGAGTCCGGCGGTGGCGGCGCAAAGAAGCAAGAAAAAGCAAGCCACGAGCTTCCGGTTCTCCAGGGATGCCGCGAGCAGATTGCGGTAGCCTTCGCGGAGCCGGTTAAATTGCCGGTTGAAAGCGTAATGAACCCGCCAGAAGATACTGTCGTTTGCCGCGCCCGTTCCCTCTTCCCCGTGGCTGTAGCGCTCGACTTCCTGGGCCAGTAAATATTTGACAAGTGTCGGAACCAGCGTGCGCGAAAGGAAGTACGATGCCATCATCGCAAGCACCACCGCGAGTGCGAGCGGCGTGAACAGATATCGTGCGGCGCCAGTCAGGAAAATGACGGGTACAAAAACGATGCAGATGCACAACGTGGAAACGAAAGCGGGGACCGCGATTTGTTGCGCGCCATCGAGAATCGAACGCAGAATCGGCTTGCCCTGAGAGAGGTTGCGATGAATATTCTCAATTTCCACTGTCGCATCGTCCACCAGAATACCTACTGCCAACGCGAGTCCGCCGAGAGTCATGACGTTGATGGTTTCGTTCAGCAGGTTGAGAACGGCGAGGGACGTCAGGATGGAGAGCGGAATGGAGACGCAGACAATAATGGTGCTGCGCCAGCTGCCTAAAAAAAGCAGGATCATCAGCGCCGTAAGAAGAGCGGCGATGATAGCTTCGTTCACCACTCCTGAGATTGCCGCACGGACGAAAATGGATTGATCAAACAGCAGGCTGATTTTGAGGGCCGGCGGCATGGTGGATTGAATGCGCGGGAGAATGGCTTTCAGACGCTGTACGATTTGGAGTGTGGAAGCTCCACCGTTCTTGAGGACCGTGAGCAGCGCGCCGCGCCTGCCGTTATGCCGCACGATGTTCCGCTGAACGGCAAAGCCGTCGCGAACATGCGCGACGTCCCGGACATAAATCGTCGTGCCCTTTACCTGTTTAATGGGCAGGTTGTTGAATGCCGCTACCGCTTCCGGCAGGCTGTTGAGCTTCACGGTGTATTCGTGCTGGCCGATCTTCACCTCTCCCGCCGGAATGATGAGGCTTTGCGAATTGATCGCGGTCACTACGTCGGTAGCGGAAAGCCCTTGCGAATACAATGCATCGGGATTGAGATCCACCATGATCTGGCGCGGTTTTCCGCCGTAGGGAAGCGGAAAGCTGGCGCCCTGCACCGTGGACATCTGGGTTCGGATGAAGTTGTACCCGTAGTCATACACAGCTTGCTCTGGCATGGTGTCGCTGGAGATGCTCAATTGCAGGATGGGCACACTGGACGCGTTATAGCGGACGATGGTGGGCGGCGTCATGCCCGTAGGGAGCGAATGCAGGACGGACTGCGAACTGGCCGCGAGTTGTGCCACGGCTGCTTCAATTTTCGCGTTGGGATGGAAGAACAGCTTGATGATGCTGAGGCCCGGTAACGACTGCGACTCCATGTGCTCCACGTCGTTGACGGAGGTGGTGAACGCACGCTCAGACCGGATAGTGACCACTTCGGCCATCTCTTCGGGAGAGATTCCGCTGTACGACCAGATTACGGTTGCAACAGGAATATTGATTTCTGGAAAAATGTCGGTGGGCATTCGCACAATGGCGAGGCCCCCCAGGGCGACGATTAGCAGCGCCATTACGACGAAGGTGTACGGGCGGCGCAGCGCCAGACGGACTATCCACATAAACTAAGAGCTTTCGCGGGTTGCAGCGGCGGAGTGTTCAAATCCCATTCTAGTTCACGCCTGGTTTCCACACCGGATGAGCGCGGGACGCAGGCTATCCTGTGGGTTGATAGTCGATACAATTCTTCATTGGATAACGGTGTACGGGTACGCGGGCATCTTTTGTTTATTGATGCTTGGTATTGTCGGGCTGCCGATTCCGGATGAAACACTGATGGCGGTTGTCGGCTATCTGATCCACAAAGGGCAACTCGCGTTTGCGCCGGCGTTTGCGGCGGCGTTCCTGGGGAGTGTTTGCGGGATTACCGTCAGCTATGTGCTGGGCCGCAAGCTGGGCCTTCCGTTGGTGCATCGCTACGGGCGGTATGTTCATTTCGGGCAGGCGGAGCTTGATCGGGTGCATAACTGGTTTCACCGGATCGGCCGCTGGACACTGACGTTTGGCTACTACATCCTGGGTGTTCGCCACTTTACCGCGTACGTTGCCGGCACGGCCAATATGCCTTACCTTGAGTTCGCCTGCTTTGCATACTCAGGCGGGTTTCTCTGGTGCCTCTCGTTTATTTCGCTGGGGTATTACTTTGCAGACCAGTTGGATTGGGCATTGGCGCAGATGCACCATAGTGCGGTGATCGCCACTGTAGTCGTCGGATGCCTGATCCTCTCGTATTTGGTTTATCGAAAGCTGGTCAAGCCATCGAAATGATGTGGTCGAGCTGCTGTGATACCTTGCGGAGTTGATCGGGCTGCTTGGGATCGTAGCCAATCTCCGGCGAAAGAAATCCCTTGTAGCCCACCTTCACCAGCGCCTCCATCACTGCTTTCCAGTCCACGTCGCCTTCCAGCAGATCGACAAAGCGACCCTGTTCCGCCCTGGCTGACAGCTTATAATCCTTCACATGTACCCGCTTGATCCGCGAACCTAAGGTCAGAATCCAGTCCTGCGGGTATCCGTACTGCATGACGTTTCCGATATCGAAATGCGTTTGCAGCCATGGGCTGTGGAACTGATCCACGAACGCGCGCATCTCCAGCGGGCTTAGCAGAAACTTGTTCCAGACGTTTTCCGGATTTAAGTAGACTCTCGCGTGCTCGGCGGCTGCGATATTTTTCTTTAACTCCACCGTGAAGCGCTCCCACGTGGTCTCGTAGCCAACTTCCAGCTTAGCGCCGCTGCCAAGCCGTCCCGGATACAGCAGCAGCGCCCCGCAATCGAGCTGCCGCGCGAGTTCGACAGACCGGTTGATGGCGGCAACTCCGCGTGCGCGGGCTTCGGCGGAATCGCTATTTAATGGATTATTGCGAAGCGGGTCCGAGACCCATAATGTCGCGATGGCGACCCCGGCCTGCCGCGCTGCATCCGCGATTTTCTTCACGTTGTCCGGGGACGCGTCTAATGGGACGTCGTGGCCGACCCGCAATTCCATCGCATCAAACCCGGCGCTCTTGGCCTGCGCGAACGATTCGGTAACCGGCTGACTATCGGGAAAGATAATGGAGCAGATGCTCTTGATAAACCCGTGCTTACCGGGAGCGGCGGCAGCCCGTTTTGCCAGCATTGCTCCGCCTGCCAGCACCCCGGCGAATTCTCTGCGGTTGATCACGATGTGATTTTATCAGCGGTGTGTCCATCCCGCTCAAGCAGCTTCTCAACGGCGGTTGCGCTAAGCGGGCCTCCGAACAGATGCCCCTGCACTTTGTCGCACCCCGCCTGGCGGACCAGTTCCAGTTGTTCCGCGGTTTCCACGCCTTCCGCCGTTACGCTCAGACCCATGTTGTGGGCAAGCGTGACAATGGTTTCAAACAGTTGAGAGCGCCCGAAGCCAATTTCAGTTTCGTGCAAAAACGACTGGTCGATTTTCAACGTATCCGCCGGAAGCCGGCGCAGATAGCTCAACGACGAATAGCCAGTGCCGAAGTCGTCAATCGCGATTTTCACGCCAAGCTTCCGCAGCTCAGCCATTCTTTGCGCCGATTGCTCCACATCGCGCATGATTAGACTTTCGGTCAACTCCAATTCCAGATAGTCTGCCTTTAACCCGGTTTCGTCGAGTGTCGCGGCGACTGAAGAGACGAAATTCGCCTGTCCAAATTGAAGCGCGGAAACATTCACTGATAACCGGATGGGCGCATATCCCGCTGCCTGCCACGCCACGGCCTGCCGGCACGCCTGCCGCAGCACCCATGATCCAATCGGCAGAATCATGCCGCTTTCTTCGGCAATCGGAATGAATTGGGAAGGGGAGATGCGGCCTAATTTGGGATGGTCCCAGACGAGCAGGACTTCCACTCCCGCCAGTTTTCCGCATAGCTCCACCTGCGGCTGATGGTAGACCTTCAACTCCTGCTTTTCCAGCGCACGCCGCAGGTAGTTTTCGAGTTCCAGCTTTTCAAGCGCGGTGGCGCTGCCTTCGGCGCTGAAGCAACGGAGATCGTTTTTGCCGTTGTTCTTGGCCACGTACATAGCATTATCGGCGTTCCGCAAAAGCGTTGCGGCATCCGGGCCGTCGGCGGGATAAAAGCTAACGCCCATGCTGGCGGTGATGAACAGCTCATATGCGTCCACGCGGAACGGCTTCCGCACCGCCGCCAGTAGATTCCGGACCTTCTGAACGGCGCATTCCTGCTCATTGATATTGGTCAGGATCGCGGTAAACTCATCGCCGCCCATACGCGCCAGTGTGTCGCATTCGCCGACTTGGCGGGTCAGCCGGAGCGCCATCTGCTGCAGCAGGACATCGCCAATGCTGTGCCCGAGTGTGTCATTGATCTGCTTAAACCGGTCCAGATCGATAAATACCACCGCCACCATGGAATCGCTCGCATGTGCGTTGTGTAGAGCCGCATCCAGACGGTCTTTCAGCAGCAGACGATTCGGCAAACCGGTGAGTGCATCGTGGTTCGCCTGGTACGCCAGTTGATCGGTCAGGTTACGCTGATCGATCGCAATCGCAATGCTCTTGGCCATCAGCTCGATGACCTCTTTTCCCTGCGGATGGAGAGGCGTGAGCGGCACGCCGTCATTCGCCCAGAAGCTGATGGTTCCGTAAACTTCATCGTTTAAAAGAATGGGGGTTCCGATGTAAAACGCATAGGGACAGTTTGCCCCGCCTGCCTTGCTCAATCGCGAGCACGTGAAGGTTTTTTTACTTTTCGCAACCTGCGACGAGAAGGAATCCACCGGAGTAGAGCTTGCGGCGTTTCCCTCTTGATGAGCCGCGCGCACGGTAAAGGCATTTCCGTTCCATTGGGTAAGAACACCGCTGGATACATCGAATATTTCGCACCCGGTACTTAGGTAACCGGCAAAGAGTTCTTGCAGGCTGGCGTAGTTGGTGATGCTCAGCCGGTGCAGCAATTGTAAATAACGGCTGAATCGAGCCAGCTCGGTGGTCTTCTCCAGCAATTGGACTTCGGCGCCGCTCAACCGCCCGTCGGTGATGTCGCGCGCAAAGCCATGTATCACATTTGTCACGGATTCAAGTTGGAGCAGGACTTGCAGGACCACCCGGTCTCCGGACCGCGTGTTGATGGCCAAGGCGTACGGGCGGGGCGCGGCTCCGTTCTTCAGATCCTGAAGAATCTGCTGGACTTGTTGTTTCTGTTCGGAGACTACCAGATCGAGGAAGCTCATCTCAAGCGCCTGGCATTTGGTGTAGCCGGTTATCCGTTCGAAAGCCAGATTGACACGCGTCATCCGGCCTGGAACGGCTTCGGTGAACATCAAATCCGGTGCATTCTCAAACAGCGAAGTCAATTCATCGCTGACGCCGTGCATGTCGCGAGCCTCAGACGGCATTAAAGTCCATATTAGGATCGTATCCCAAAGCAGGCTTTTCGTACTAGGGGAAATGGTAGGGTCTTGGGTCTGGTGGCCTTGGTCTGGTACGTTCGCTCGCCTGAAATCCCAAGCCAAGAGTCTACGAAAGGACAATGACTTGGTCTAATTAACTGTCAATCCGAGTAACCTCTGACATTTTCCTCTTGCTTTCTAGATTTACTGGATCCATAACACGGTGGTCTCGAAACTCATGACAAATCGCCAGATAGATGCCATTTTATGTTGCGGAATTGTGCATGAGAAAGGGAGGGCACATGACCACGTACGATTGGCGTCGAAAATGCTAGCGACCATCTTGTTACTAGGGGTGGCACTCGCTTTAGGACTATTAGTGCAGCAAAGAGTCTCTGCTCAGTGCAATTCGACTGATTGCATCGGCGGCAGCGACCCGTTCTCCGCATGCGGCAAGCTGTGTGGGAGAGGTGATGCAGGCCTTACGGCCACTCGATGTTCGTGGACCTGTATTAATCAGTCATCGCCGCCGGATTGCCCCTGCTATGTAGAGAATTGTAGCGATACTCCTCCATTCTGCAATTATTCCTGCAGTGGTGGCCAAGATGGAGACTATCACACTGATAGCTGCAGCGGATTCTTCTGTCCTTGTTTATAATGTTAAGGGGGAACTATGATTAAGAGGCCACTGTTAATCGCGTGTGGATTTTTGATTGCAACGGTTCTTGGCACTCTCTCTTACGGTCGCTTCAGGAGCAACCTGATCTTGCTGGCGATTCAGGCGCCCCAGCCGTATACGATCGAACAGACGGAGAGAATAACGTGCCGGGATCCGAAAAATCCGTCGAGGATTTCCGATCGGCGTAGTCTTGCCAGGAGTACAAGCGGCGACACGTTATCGCAGCACGACTTGATTGGCTCAGCCGGTCATAAGCAAAGCGAGATCCACCTTTCGACCGGAATAGCAGCTAAAATCTTTCACAATCTCAGGTTGAAATCGACCTATGGCAAGGGTATAGGAAGTGAGAAAGACGCATACGAACTGTCTTTTCTGAATCCGAAACAAGATTGTCTTTACCAGTACGATGGTCAGCCCCGCCCCGGGAAAAAGTTAGGAGAAGAGATTGTGCATGGATTCCGAACTATCAAAATCGTTGAAGACGGACACGACACATGGACTACCTGGCGCGCACCCGGCTTAGGATGCGTTCTCTTGCAACAAGAGGTAATTTTCCGGGATTCCAAGGGCGGCTTTGTCAGCAACTCAATTCTCACCACCGACTCAGTGCTGCTTGGCGAACCATCGGCCAATCTCTTCGTTATTCCTTTCGATTATCGCGAAGTTCCAATGGGATCGCTCTCTCGCGAACAGCGGATTTGGAAATTGACCGTCGCCGGAGTGCCTTACGATTCGGCACGCGAGCAGGCATCGAAAGACACAGGTCAAGAAGCGTTTGCCAGCAAACTTGATTCATCCTATCTCCAGAATCGCCAACGCAATCACCTGGAGTAGAGGTCCTCATTCGCGCATTTTACATCTCGGGTCTGAGGTTTGGGCGCCCCGGACCTTTTTTGAACTAACCGGATTCAGTCAAACCAGTCGTTCCAACCCGCGTCGGCTATATACCGTTTCGTCGAACTTGTCGCGGTGTACCGGTCACGTTCTGATTGAACGTAGTTCCTATTGATCCAACAGCATCAAGAAAAGTATGGAACCAATGGCGATCACGACTCCGTGCGGCAGGGTGACGGCGGACGGATCGCCGATATCCAGTTCTGGAGCAGACGCATGAGGAGCCCGGAAATGCGACATTTCCGTCAAAATAAATCCTACATTCCGCAGTGTCTTCCGTAACTTACCTCTAAACAGTAGAAGAGCAACCGCGAAGAGTCCACCCAGGATAGACGTGATCAGGAATAGGGCAAACCAGTTCCGCGCACCCACCACCGCCCCGGCGGCGGCCATCAATTTCACATCTCCGCCACCCATGGCGCGCAACGCAAATAGCGGCAAATACACTAAAATTGCAAGGCCAAGCCCTGCTGCGGATCGCGCCAGACCCTCCCAGTGCAGAAGGTAAATATTCGCGCCGATACCCAATATCAAACCGGAAGCCACCAGCCAGTTCGGAATTGTTCGAGAGCGCCAGTCGGTGAAGCCAGCCGAAACGGTCACGCAGGCGAGCAGTATTTGAAGGATCTCCGGGACGGGGGTCATCGCTCTGCTAAAGTGAAGATGCTGCTCGTGTTTCCCTTTGAAACTCTTTTCATCTTTACGTTCGCCGCTATTGTTAGCGCGTGCGCCGGCGTGTGGCTCACCAGCTTGCCTGAAATTTCGCGCAGAGTAATCCCGTTCAGCGGCGCGGTGCTGATCATCCTATCGCTATTTTGGATTTTACCGGAACTGATTGCCGAATTCGGCCTCGCTGTTGGGGCTGGCTTAATGATAGCCGGTTTCGGGGTGCTTCTGATTATCGATAGGTACTTGTATCCGGTCTGCCCTGCCTGTTCGCACACGCACGATCACGATTCCTGCAATACCCGTCTGCATGGGTTCGCCGGACCATTGATCTTCGCTGCACTCTTGCACAGTTTCGTGGATGGTTGGGTGCTGGCTGCGGGAAGTGAACGGGGAATTGGACCGGTAGGCCCTGCCATCCTGCTGGCAGTAGCGCTGCACAAACTGCCGGAAGGGCTCGCGTTTGGCGTGATTGTCCGCGCGGCCGTGAGGTCGCGCCAGCGGGCATTCTTCTATGCGGGACTCACCCAGGGAATCATGCTGATTGGCGGATTTTTTGAACATGCGGCAGCGCCTCACCTTGGCCACCGCTGGATCGCCGTGCTGTTGGGACTGGGCGGCGGGACATTCCTTTACCTGGGTTATCACGCAGTACATTCCGAATGGAAGCGGCGCGCCGCGGCACAGAAACACGCGAGCGTCAGCTTACAGTAGGATGCCGGCGGTTCCAATCCGTCCGCTTCTGAAACTCATTCCCGATCGACAGGATCATGTTCTCCGTGAACGGCCGGCTGACCAGTGAAATCGCGATTGGGAGATTATCCACCAGCCCGCACGGCAGTGAAATGGCAGGCAGTCCGGCCAGATTTCCGGCAGGAATCAGCGACCGCATTCCGGGCGAAGAGGGTGGCGTGCGGTCCCCCGGCCCAGGACCGCGATCAAGTGGCACATTCGTCTTCGGCGCCACTTCGTAACGCGATGGAGCCAGAATCACGTCCACATCCGTGAGCACGCTCCGCATTCCCTGCTGAATGATGCGGCGCACGCGCATGGCCTTCAGGTAATCTCTCGCCGGGATGTCCAGTGCCGCCTTAAGCCCGGCGATCTGCCGTTTGTCGGCCAGTTCATCCACTTTGCCGCTTTCGATGAGAGGCTCGAACGCGGATGCGCCTTCCGCCGAGATGATAGTTGAGGTCACAGCGCCGTAGGGTAAATCGGGCAGTTTCGCTTCGATAACTTGTACGCCGGTAGCGCGGATCACATCGAGCGCCTTGCGGAATGCGTCGCGTGTAGAGGGATCGGCCCACTCGTCGAAGTCGACAGGCGCGTAGCCTACTTTGATATCTTTCATCTCCCGCGCGAACTGCGGCGTGTAGTAGAAACTCTTCCCGGAAGACGACGGATCGTTGTCGTCAGAACCGGCGATCACGCGCAGAACCAGCCCGCAATCCTCGGCGGTCCGGCACATGGGACCGATCTTGTCCATGGTCCAGGACAACGCCATGGCTCCATAGCGGCTTACTAATCCAAATGTAGGCCGCAGACCCGTTACTCCGCAGAACGCACTGGGTGTGAGGATGGAGCCTGACGTTTCCGAACCCAATGCGAACGGCACTAAGCCGGCGGCAACGGCACTACCCGAACCACTGGACGATCCTCCGGACCAGCGGGTCCGGTCCCATGGATTCAGGCCGGGGCCGAATAGGGAAGCGCCGGCGGAATTGTATCCGCCTCCACCAGCCAGTTCCACCATGGAAAGCTTGCCGATGAGAATCGCACCGGCCTTCTCCAGTTTCTGGATGACAGTGGCGTCGTAATCGAAGACCTGTGCCGCATAGGGTCTCGCTCCCCAGGTGGTGATTTGGTTAGCGACGCTGATCAAATCCTTGACGGCAAACGGGATGCCGTGCAGCGGTCCCCGGTAGCGGCCGCGCTTCAACTCTTTGTCGATGTCGCGGGCTTGCCGGACCGCGGGCTCCCGCAACGACAGTGCCAGTGCGTTATAGCGAGGCCCCAGCCTTTCCAGGCGGTCACAAAATCCGTTTGTCAGATCGAGCGCTGAAATCTCTTGAGCCTTCAGCTTTGCGCCCAACTCGGCGACGCTGGCAAAGTAGATATCTTCGGTCAGGTTAACCATTGCTGCTCACGGCTTGAAAATGAAGCTGGGTTCGGTGGCTGTGGGCAGGTCGAACTTCCGGATCTTTTCTGAATTGCTTTTGATTTGATCGCGTGCGGCTACAGCATCGTCAACCGCGGGCGGTTGTGGCGTTTGGGGCGGCGTTTTGGGCGGGGCTTGCGGCAACTGCGCCGATGCGGCAAGCGGAGCAACCGCCAAAAGACCTGCAAGCTGCCTACGGTTAAATTGCGTGCTCATGTAGCACCATGGTAATCAATCGCATACGCGGCTTCAATGTTGCCCTAGCAGGATGCTGAAAAAACCTTATTCTCAGCTGTCGCTTCTCTCATTTTCTGCTTGAGCTTGCTTTTGGGAGACTATGCAGAGCTTTTTGAGGCTCCTCGTTGGGGAGTATGTGACCAGAAGCCTTGTTTTCAGGCCT
>JBBPYD010000053.1:0-12023 GCA_038200305.1 Bryobacterales bacterium | reverse complement strand
CTAATCAGAACGGCCCGGAACCGAACAGGCGAGATTGGCCAAAATTGCGCCAGCTCTGAGTTTGCACCAGAGCCGCTCAGGACGCCTACAATCCTCCGCTCGAAGACACCATCGCGCCGCGGCAATCGCCAACTCGCGAAGATTGCACGAACAACCCCAAACTGTCCGGAATTGAAATTGGCTGCGTTTCGAAAATCGAAGAAAAGGGCGTCCCCGGCGCTCTTGTCCTATCGCAGCCCGCCGTCAATCAAACAAACCCAGCCCCGGCCCAAACAGCCCCCAATCGCCGCGGGCGCCCCTCAAATCCAGCCGCCCAAATCCCATTTAGTAAGATCACACTAATGAAATATCTCAAAGACTTATGGGACAACCAGATCGCCCAATCGTTAGCCGAAGATGCGCTCGACCTCCTGCGCTATCGCTCTAACCTGCTCGGCGCCGACCTCCGCATCACCAATTTCGGCGGCGGAAACACCAGCTCCAAGCTCGATTTGCGCGATCCCTTCACCGGCGATACCGTCAAGGTTCTGGCCGTCAAAGGCAGCGGCGGCGACCTCGGCAGCATACGGAAATCCGGCTTCGCGCTCCTCTATCTCGACCGCCTCCAGCAGCTCCAGTCGGTCTATCGCGGCGAGCAACACGAAGACGAAATGGTCGCCTTTTATCCCATCTGCGCGTTCGGCGAGAGCAAGGCCCCCGCGTCCATCGATACGCCCCTGCATGCCTTCCTGCCCTTCGCCCACGTCGATCATCTCCATCCCGATTGGGCCATCGCACTCGCGGCCAGCGCCAACGGAAAAGCCAAGCTCGCCGAATTCAACCAGCGGTACAAACACCACATCGTCTGGCTCCCCTGGCAGCGTCCCGGTTTCGAGCTCGGCATGATGCTCAACCGCGCAGTGAATGAGAATCCGGAAACCGACGGCATCGTCCTCGGCAGCCACGGCCTCTTCACCTGGGGCGGCACGCAGCGCGAGTCGTATTTGAACAGCATCACCATTATTGATGAGCTCGGCCAGTTCGTCACCGGACATCACAAGGGCAAGAAACTCTTCGGAGGCGCACACCTTCCCGCCCACCCAACGCCCGTTGATATCGCCGCCACCATTCTGCCCTATCTCCGTGGCCAACTCGCTACCAAACGCCGCAGCATCGCGCATTACGATGACTCGGCCGATATGATCGATTTCGTGAATTCGCTCGATGCGAAAGCACTCGCGCATCTCGGCACCAGTTGTCCAGATCACTTCATCCGCACCCGCATCCGGCCCATGTTCGTCGATTGGCACGCCGAAAAAGAAACCGTCGCGGATCTCAAATCGAAAATCGCCGCCGCCGCACAGCAGTACCGCGCCGAGTACGCCGAATACTACAATGCGTGTGCTGGACCCAGCTCACCAGCCCTTCGCGATCCCAATCCGTCCGTGGTCTTGATCGCGGGCCTCGGCATGTTCACCTTCGGCAAGAACAAAACGGAAGCACGCATCACCGGCGAGTTCTACGTCAACGCGAAAAACGTCATGGCCGGTGCCACCGCGCTGGCCGGTTCCGATACTGTGGAGCACGTACCACAAGCGAAGAATGCGGCCGATTCCCACCTCTTCGTCAGCCACAATAACTACGTTGCCCTCCCGCCCAATGAGGCTTTCCGCATCGAATACTGGGCGCTGGAAGAAGCGAAAATTCAGCGCATGCCCGCCGAAAAAGAACTTAGCCGGAAAATCTTTATGATCGTCGGTGGAGGCAGTGGCATCGGCCGCGCAACCGCCCTCAAGCTCGCACAAGGCGGAGCGCACATCATGATAGCCGACCGCGATGAGGCTTCCGCAAAGGAGACCGCCAGTCTCGCAAGCAAGCTCACCTCCGCCGAATCCGTAGCATGCTGCTTCCTGGATCTGCAGGACCGGGCCAGCATCGCCGCTGCCATGAAGCAAACCGCCCTGCAATTTGGAGGCATTGATGGCGTCGTCAACACAGCCGCGGTCTTCATCGCTCCCGATGCCGCAGGCATCCTGCCCGACGATAAATGGAAGCTCACTTTCGATATCAACGTCACCGGCAATTACCTCCTCGCCGATGAGGCCAGCAAGCTTTTCAAGGATCAGAATCTGCCAGCCGTTATCGTACTCACCAGCTCCGCGAATGCAGTCGTTCCCAAGCGCGGCAGTGAGGCTTACGATATCAGCAAGGGCGCGGTCAATCATCTGATCCGCGAGCTCGCCATCGGCCTTTCGCCTCTCGTGCGCGTCAATGGCATCTCCCCCGCCACTGTGGTGGAAGGCTCTACCATGTTCCCCCGCGAGCGCCTGATCCCGTCTCTCAACAAATACAAAATCGAGTACCAGGAAACCGACTCCACTGATGAGTTGCGCACCAGGCTCGCCGCCTTTTATGCCAAGCGCACGCTGACTGCCCAGCCCATCACGCCCGCCGATTGCGCCAATGCCATATACTGGCTTGCCAGCGACCAGAGCTCTAAAACTTCCGGCCATGTAATTCCGGTCGATGGAGGGCTCCCGGAAGCATTCCTCCGATAGGACAAATTATGATCAAGAAACTGCTGCTCGCCTCACTGCTGCTCACCATGACCATGACCGCCGAGAATCACGTATTCGAACTGCGTACCTATACGACGCATGAAGGAAAGCTCGACGATCTCCTCAAGCGCTTCCGCGATCACACCACGCGGATCTTCGACAAACACGGCATGACCAGCATCGGATACTGGGTTCCCCAGGATCCTGCTCTATCCAAGAACACTCTCATTTACATTCTCGCGTTCCCCAGCCGCGAAGCGGCCAAGAAAAGCTGGGACGCCTTCCGTGCCGACCCCGAGTGGCAGAAGGTCGCCAAGGACTCGGAAGCCAACGGAAAAATTGTAGACCACGTCGTTTCCGTCTTCATGGAGCCGGCCGGCTTCTCCAAAATCAAATGAGGCGCCGATCCTAAATTGAAGTTGTGAGCCAGTTTCAACGGGTTTCCATTCTGTGGTTCTGCCCATCGGTCTTTGAAAATCGCATAGTACCGCCTCGACGGCGGCACACCCGCGCCTTACAGGCCCTTCCCGTTTAGCAATCGCGAGAGCACCGGCAGGGGAACCGCCCCTGCCTTCAGTGCGCGCTCGTGGAACTCTTTCAGCGAAAACGCGGGGCCTTGCGTCTCTTTGCATCGCTCCCGTACCCGCAGCCAGTCCCGCCATCCCACGTAGTAGGTTGGCAACTGCGTCGATGACAATTTCGCGCGCCGAAGCTTGCCCGTAGCCTCTTCGTTCTCCTGAAACGTGTCGTTGATCATCAGATCCATTGCCTGCTGATCCGTCATGCCCATCGTCTGCAAGCGGATATCCAGAATCGTATTCGCCAGCATCCGAAGCTGCTGCTTCTGAAACGTGAGCCGCAACTCGGGGCTGTTGTCCAGATAGCCCTGGTCCAGCATCATCTCTGTCGCATACACGGCCCAACCTTCTATATAAGCCCCGTTCCCAAACACGCTGCGAATGATGCGCCGCAGCGGCGGCTGGATGTCGTTCGCGTACTCAAGCTGTACGTAATGCCCCGGCATCGCCTCATGTATCGTCAGCAATTTCAGACCATAGAAGTTGTATTCACGCAGCTTCGATTCAACCCGCGCCGCCGGCCAGTCCTTCGGAATCGGAGTGATCCAGTAGAACGCGCCAAGCTGCGGCTCCAGCGCCGGCGCGGCATTGAACCCGCCCACCGAATAGATCCCCCGCATGAATTCGGGCGTCTCAATTACCTGCAGGTTATCGCGCGCGGGCAAGGTCAGCAGGTTCTTTTCACGCACGAACCGCCGGGCCTCTTCCAGATCCCTTCGCGCATCTGCGAAGTAAGTCTCCGGCGTCGCGTGCTTCTCTGCAATCTTCGCCAGCACCTGCGGCAGAACCTGATTCAACCCTGGTTTCTCCTGCGTGCCCGGATGCAGCTTCTCGTACATCGGAAGCGCCCTCTGGTACATGTCCTCACGCACCCGCTTCAGTTCCGCTTCGGCCCCGGCCAACACCTCTCCAGCCGTCTGATCGGTAGCCAGCACATACCGGAACTTCTGCGCATACTTCTCCGGTCCAAGCTGCCATTGATAGGTGTGCTGGCTCAGATCCCGCTTCAGATATTCGTTGAAACCGCGCAGCGCGGCAATCGCGGTCTTCGCCGCCCGGTCATAGCTCTCGCGCCGATCGCCTGGCACAGCGGCGCGCATCTCCTGATCGATCAGGGCGATGTTGCCGTCGTTTTCGCTCACAGCAACCGTCGTCCAGATCTCCGGAGCGCTTGTCAGTTGCCGCTCGGCCTGCTTGATCAATTCCGGAATCTTCTCCATCCTGGAAACGATCTGCCGGAATCTCGCCGCCTTGTCCGTGTACTGCAGCACGAATGGCGAGTACAGCGCGTTCCCAATCAGTTCCACATAGCTCGTTGGATTATGTTTGTAACTCTGGATCGTGTCGAATTCCAGCAGTGCCAGCGAGATCTGGTCATTCAAAATATCGTAGTCGGCGCGATCCTCGGCATTCAGTTGCGCCGGATTCACGGATCGCTGCAGCCGGAGCCGGAAGTCTTGATACCACTGCCGTTGCCGCTGCACCGCTTGTGGGCTGTAGTCGTCCAGCATGGAGTCCAACTCAACACCCCGATGCTTGTGATAACCCACTTGCGTCGCCGCCACCGGAGAGTTCGCAAGACTCGTATAAACGAACTCTTCCGCCAGCTTCGTAAAGCTTTGCGGCGGTTGCTTATTTGCACAACCGGAGAACACCATAAGAATAGTTACAATCCCGATCTCTCGGCACATAGATCTGATAGTACCGAATTCGCGCCGTCGCTGAGGGATCGCCTGATAGACTGGATCTACAATGATCCCCCGTTATACGCGGCCCGAAATGGGCCACATCTGGAGCGATGAGAACAAGTATCAGTCGTGGCTACAGGTGGAGCTGGCTGCATCTGAGGTGTTAGCCGAGTTGGGGGAAGTTCCTGTCGAAGCCGCTCTGGCGCTTCGTGCTCATGCGCGCGCAGATGTTATGCGGATTCAGGAGATTGAACAGGAAGTCAAGCACGATGTAATTGCATTTACTACAGCAGTCGCGGAATCAATGGCTGTGGTCGGTGCGGGTAAGTCCTCGCGTTGGCTGCATTATGGTTTAACTTCTAATGACGTAGTAGATACGGCGCAAGCACTACAAATTATGGCGGCTTCGGCGGTAATTCGCCGTGAACTGGACCGGTTAACGGCGATTTTAAAGCGGCGTGCCATGGAATTTAAGCACACGATTCAGATCGGCCGAACGCACGGCGTTCATGCCGAGCCGATCACGTTCGGATTAAAACTAGCCCTGTGGTATGACGAGATGCGGCGCAATATCCGGCGGTTTGATGCCGCCGCCGAGGACCTGCGGGTGGGGAAGACGTCGGGGGCGGTAGGCACTTTTGCACACATCGGGCCGGAAGCCGAAGAACGGATCTGCGCCAGATTGGGCCTGAAGGCTGCGCCGATCTCCTCCCAAGTGCTCTCCCGCGATTTGCATGCCGCTTATATCGCTTCCCTCGGTCTGATTACGGCTACCCTCGACAAGATCGCCACTGAGATCAGGCATCTGCAGCGGACCGAGGTGCGAGAAGCCGAAGAGCCATTCGCGGCAGGTCAAAAAGGGTCGTCGGCGATGCCGCACAAGCGCAATCCCGTCACCTGTGAACAGATCTCCGGTCTGGCGCGCGTGGTCCGATCCAACGTCCAGGCCGCTTTTGAAAACGTAGCTCTCTGGCATGAACGGGACATCTCACATTCTTCTGTCGAGCGGGTTATCTTGCCTGATTCCACCATTTTGACCGACTATCTTTTAACAAAGACATCATGGCTGATCGATGGATTACAGGTCTACCCGGAACGGATGCGGCGCAATCTCGACTCTACCCAGGGGTTGATCTTCTCCGGACAGTTGCTACTCGATTTGTCCGCTGCCGGAATGCTCCGCGAGGCGGCGTATAAAACCGTCCAGAGTCAAGCGATGCAGTCCTGGAAAGAGGAATCGAATTTCCGCAAAACGATCTCGGAGAACCCTGAAATCGGGGCCTATCTCAGTGAAGATCAGTTGAACGAAAGCTTTTCCATACAGCGGCAACTTCGGAACGTGGACTCGATCTTCGCGCGTGTCTTCGGGTCAAATTAACGTGGTCCAGAACCACGGAAAGCGCGAAAAAGGGCCGCAGCAATAAAGAACAGGCCGAGAGCCATGGCTATCCCGATTTCTCCCTGAGAAGGCGCAGACGTGTTCAGCGTCAGAAACCCCGGCCAGTAGCGATCCCGAAATCCGGCAAACAAAAATACTACACCAGTAATAGCTAAAAGGACTATGGATCGGGATGGACGAGTCATGGGACTACAGGCCACAAAATCGTAGCTCGTTTTAGACCACTTTGAGTTATGATGAACGTGACGGGCACGTTAATTGCCAGTTTTATCCTTTTCGGGAGAGCACCTATGGTCAAAAATACACGTTCTGGCGGTGCAAGCCTCGACTTAGCGAGAGTACTGGTTGTAGACGATGATCCGACCTCCCGGCTTACGTTGCAAACTGTTTTGGAAGCAGGCGGTTACCGTGTGGATGCTGCCGCCACAGCAGCGGAGGCGGTAGGCAAACTCGATCGTGAAGTTTACGAGCTTGTCTTGAGCGATTTGCAATTGGAGTCGCCCGAAGCGGGCCTGAAGGTAATTGCCCACGCGAAAATGATGGACTACAAACCAGCTACGGCAATTGTCACCAGCTATCATAATTCACAGCCCCAATCGAACTGGAACCGTTCCGTCCTGGTAGAACCGGAAGATGTGCCGGGATTGCTTGGTAAAGTGGCGAACCTGATCGCAATCCGGGTAACCCGCAGGGTCCACCGCGAGCTAAAACACCTGGGCAACTGAGTTTTCGAACTGGTCTAAAGCCCCTTTGAAAAAGTGATCCTCCGCTTCCACCCACAGTAGTTTTTTCGGTTGCGGAAGCCTGTCGAATACCGCTTGCAACTTCGATTGCGGCCCGTATTGGTCGTGTGTGCTGTGAATGAATACCCGGTCTTTTGTGCAGTCTTCCAGGTAGGTGCGGTCCGCATAAACCGTGGGGAATCCCACGGCAATCAAACGCTCTACGTCCGGCAGTGTGCATCCCAGCCGCAGGATGATTCGCGATCCGAATGAGAAGCCCGCCAGGGAGTAGGGCAGTTCCGGGTACCGGCCGCGAAGCCAAGCCAACGCCGCTTGGGCGTCTTCCAGCTCTCCATTACCCCGATCATAGGCGCCTTCGCTCAAATTCACACCCCGGTAATTGAATCGCAGGACCACGCATCCTGACCGCCGCAATCCGCGCGCAATCCGGTACACCACCTTATTGTGCATGGTACCGCCGTACTGGGGATGCGGATGGCAGACTAGCACCGCGTGCCTGGGTTCGCGATCTTCCGGTTCTTCAAGGATCGATTCCAGCTTTCCAGCCGGGCCGTTCAACATCTGGCTTTCGATGCGGCGGGCCATCAATTCGAACGATAGTTGATGAACTGCATGTCGATGCCGAGATCCACCCCGTTCAGGATCTTCATGATCTCCTGCAGAGAATCCCGATCTTTGCCGCTCACTCGCACCAGGTCTCCCTGAATGGAGGCTTGCACCTTCTTCTTGCTGTCCTTGATAATCTTGACGATCTCGCGAGCCTTCTCAATCGGGATGCCCATCTGTAGCGTGACATCCTGCCGCACTGTTCCGCCGGATGCGGGCTGAATGGGTCCGAACGTAAGCGCTTTCAGCGAAATACCTCTTTTAACGAGTTTTTGCTGCAAGATGTCAGTCACGGCCTTGAGCTTAAACTCATCCAGACTGGCAAGGGTCAATTTATGATCCTTCTCGTTGAGCGTTATCGCCGATTTGGAGTTCTTCAGATCGAAGCGGGTGAGCAGTTCCTTATCGGCCTGCTGAACCGCGTTAATTACTTCCGGAAGTTCGACTTTCGAGACTATATCGAAGCTGTTATCGGGCATTGGTCAATGACCTAATGCTACCAGAACCCGCTCGGTAATCTCGTCGATCATTTTCGGCAGGGCGGCATCAAGTGCAAGCGTTACTGCCGCCCGGATGCGCTCCACCTCGATGATGGGAGCGGGAGGGGTGACGGGAACCAGAGGTGGATCGAGTTCAACCGGTTGCGCCACAACGCGAACTGTCACGGCGGCCTCGGGAACCGGTATCGCGGCTGGCTGGAAGGGAGCCGCAAAATCGTTCTTCGCGCCCTTCGCGGCCTCGATCAATGGCTTGATGGTCTCAAGAACTACTGATGATTCGAACGGCTTCTTCAGTACTCCGTCGCATTTGACGGCTGCGGCCCGTGCCTCGTCGAACGGTTCCAGCAGTCCGGCGGTGAGGACGACACGAACATGCTGGTGCTGAGGACGCTTCTTGACCTCCTCGCAGATTTCGTACCCGGAGCGGCTGGGAAGTGAAACATCGGCGAAGACTACATCCGGATCGACGTCGGAGAGGCGCATCAGCGCGGTATTCCCGTCCGTGACCGTGACTACCTCAAACCCCTCTTCACGCAAAATCCGCTCTCCCATCCGCTGAGCGTGCGGACTGTCATCGGCAAGCAGGATTCGGCTCATACCAGGTCAATGCGCACCATATTCATTACTGAGCGGACGACGGTGCAGCCGCGGCAGGCGCAGCGGCTGGAGCTGCGGTTGCAGGTGCGGGCGTAGTCTTTTTCTTTTGCTTCTTCTGCTTCACCGGCTTCCCAGGCTGTCTGTTCGTTGGCAGCTGCTGATTGGTATTTGCCGCGGCTGCAGGTTGCGCCGTTGTATCGCCTTCGGGCTTCGCTGTTGCATCCGCGGGAGCCGCCGTTACATCGCCCGGCTTTGCGGAACCGTCGGATGGCGCCGCCGGAGGATTCTGCCGTGCATCTGGTTTTGTTTCGAGCAGCGTCGGATCGGTAATAGGAGCGACGGTGACATCACCGGTGAAGCCGGGTCCGCCCGCCGCAGGTACAGGAACGCTGGCAGGGATGGAAGGCCGAAGAGTCTGCATCGCTGGACTGCCCGATTTTGCCGCCAGGTGAACGTCCGGGCCCCTCTTTAGCAATCCGAACGCACGCGAGCTGATTCCGGCCTTGGTCCGATTTTCCAACTCATATTTCATACGGGCGTAAGCGACCGGATCGGGTTCGGGGACGGCGATTTCGAGAGATTTCAGTCTCTTTTTGGCGTCTTCCACATAGGGGCTGAGTGGATAATCCCGAACTACCCGCGCAAACGCTTCCCCACTCTTTTGGCGGAACCGGTTGCCCATCCTTGAATAGGAATCGCCCAGCAGCATGTTCGCTTCATCGGCGCCGCTGTAAAGCGGATATTGATCCACCAGAGATTGCAGCCGGTTCGCCGCTGCGGGATGGCTTCCTTTTGTATGATAGAAGGTACCGCGTCGCATTTCCCCTTCCGCGATCACTTCCTGAATCTCACGCAGGCGCTGTTGCGCTTCGGGAGCAAACTTACTGTTCGGGAACTGCACCAGCAGATTGCGGCATTCATCCTCGGCACGGGAGGCATGACTCATGTCGCGATCGGCCTTTTCCATCTGCCGGAAGTGGATCATGCAAACCTTCTCTTGCGCTTCAGCGGATTCCTCAAGAGCCGGGTAGAACAGGATGAAATCCTTGTACTCGGCTTCGGCCTGCGCCATGCCGTGTGCGCCGCCTTCCCGGAACCAGCTATCGGCATACGCCAACTTCGCCTTGGCCAGGTATTCGCTGGTGTCATAGGTGTTCATTAAGGTTTGCAGCGTCAGCCGCGCCACTTCGTAGCGGCTACGCTCCAAATCGGAAACGGCCTTGTCAAACAGCACTTTATCCGGCTGCTGCGTATCCTTGGTGATCGGGTTTTCGTACTTCTTGCGCTTGAATCCGCATGAGCCGATGATCGCGCACAGGACTGTCAAAGCAAGGAATTGAAGAAGCCAGTTTTTATGATGAAGCATGATCTATTTGTACCTTGAGTGTACTCTCGTGAATTTAAACTACACATGGACCGATTCGGCGCTGCGGGCGATCTGTTGCATCCGGTTCACTGTTGACGCCGGATCGTCACTATGGAACACGCTCGATCCGGCTACTATCCAGTCGCAACCCGCTCGAACCGCGTCACCCAGATTCTCCAGGCTAATCCCGCCATCAATCTCGATTGGGAGTTGCAATCCTAATTCCCTGCGGCGGAAATCGAGCGCGCGAACCTTCCTAAGCGCATTCGGAATAAACTTCTGCCCTTCGAAGCCGGGGTTCACGCTCATGATCAGCACATAATCCACGATCCCCAGCACTTCGTTCAACGTGCCGATGGGCGTCGCCGGATTTAGCACCACACCGGCACGGGCACCCTCGCTTTGAATCATGCGAATGGTCCGGTCCAGATGGCGGCAAGCTTCCTGGTGTACGGAAACCTGGTCGGCTCCCGCTTCAATGAAAATCGGGGCAAACTTATCGGGATCCTCGATCATAAGGTGAACATCGAGCGTCAGTTTGGTGATCTTCCGTATGGACTTCAGCACTGGAGGGCCCAACGTCAGGTTCGGCACGAAGTGGCCATCCATGACATCGACATGCAGCATGGTGATTCCAGCGTGTTCGACCCGGGCGATATCATCGGCAAGACGGGCAAAGTCTGCTGACAGGATGGAGGGAATGATTTCAGCCATTCGCGACTGGACTGCTAATTTCAGTTTGACCTTTATGTTATCACAGCAGCAAAAAAGCCATCTCCGGGCTGCAATCCCGGTGTGCGGCGGCGCGTTTCGATAACTCTGTGTTTGCCCGCAGCTTCAGCCATTACCTGGTCCACCACGTCCTCATTTTCCTGACGTTCCAGAGAACAGGTGGAGTACACAAGCCTTCCCCCTGGGGTCAGATGCGTCAGCGCCTGGCGCAGAATCCCCACCTGCTTTTCGTGCAACTCTATAAGATCCGACGCCTGAATGCGCCAACGGATTTCCGGATTTCGTGAAAGAGTGCCTGTCCCGGAACAGGGCACATCCAGCAAAATCCGGTCGAAAGTTCTCGCAAAGGGCAGAGGCTGCTGGGCATCCAGCAATACCCGTACACATCCTGTAACCTGTTTTAACCGGTGGAGGTGGATGTCGCAGGCCACAGCGTGGACGCCGGATTCCAGAGCGTGGGCAGTCTTGTTCCCTGGGGCCGCGCAGAGATCCAGAAATGTCTGATCCGGCTGCAAGCCGAGCAGCGGGATAATCGACTGCGATCCAATATCCTGTAGGCGAACGGCGGCAGTATCGCCCGAGAGCACGCGAAAACTTCCCGGAACCTCGGCCGGCTCCAGCTCCAGCCCATGGTTTTCCGGAGGATTTCGAACATACGCCTCGGGGGCTTCCAGGAAAGCGCGCGCGATCTTGTTCGCGGTTTCTTGACCGAATTCGCGATCCCACTGGTCCAAAAGCCACTGGGGCTGTGAAAACTCAACGGCGCGATCCGGCCAGGCTATCTGCTTCCGGCCGATCTTCCGAAGAATGGCGTTCACCAGCCCGGCGGCGGACCGTTTGCGGGCGCGCTTCACCAGTTCGACGCTTTCTGTAACGGCGGCGTGGGGTGGAACGCGGTCCAAGTGCCGCAGTTGGTAGATCCCGATGCGAAGAGCAATCCGGACGGCAACGTCGATCCGCACGGGCGCATGCAGGCCAATCAAATAGTCGAGTTGGGCCTGGCGGCGGAGCGTACCGTAGACAATTTCAGAAGCAAGACCTGCGTCCCGGCGATCAAGCGATTGGGCAAAAAGGAGATCGGAGGCGTAACTTCCAGAATCGACGCGGGTAAGAATATCGAAAGCCGTAGCACGTGCGGGCGAGATCACCAGCATTTTCTCATTGAAGAATGAGCCTGGAGCGGGAGCGAAGCGCCCGCTGCTGGGTCTCCTTTCTAATTTGGATTTTGTCTACTATCTCAAGTCCGCTCGATGGCGACCAACGGGAGGCACACGCTG
>JBBPYD010000052.1:0-9012 GCA_038200305.1 Bryobacterales bacterium | reverse complement strand
CATTTCCTCCTCTTGCCAGTATGAAATTCCAACTCTTCTGTAATTGAAACGGGACTCGGGATATCAACCGGCAATATTGGGCTAATTACTTCGAACAGGGCCCGGGTCTGAAGTTCCGCGCAAAACAGATGGCCCCGTCCTTAGCGTTTACGGTAAGCGCGGTCAAAGGAATATACACGGTGATGGCCGGCAATCCGCGCGGCCCCAACTTCTACGATGTGAGGGCCGGACTCTGGTATGCGTTTACTCACTAGCCTCCTCCTGTTATTGCCCATCTCCGCGCTCGCCGGCCCGTGGCAAAATCTTCTAAATTCCGTCGGTTTTCCAACGCAAGCCGCCACTCTCGCGGATGCGGAGCAGGGCGGGTTCCTGATCCTGGAAGGCGCATCCGCGCAAGCCGAATCCCTCGGCTTTCACGCCACGCCCCGTACCGTGACGATCCGCGGAATCACAGATCTGCGTAACCCGAAGCTCTCCATCGTTTGGGAACATTCCGCGAACATTCCGGTATTCGAAATCCCAAAACAAGCGGCTCTCTTCGCCACGGAACACTCGCAAAACGCACCTGTAATGGCGGGTCTCCGCATCGGGAAGGGAGCGGTTCTGTGGCTGGCAACCAGTCCTGGCGAAAGAGGGTATGAGCGCTTTCCATACGTGTTACAGGCCCTTACCGATCTCGGCATTGCTCCGCGTTTCCGCTCCTCCAAACTGTGGGCGTTCTTCGATTCGAGCTACCGCTCCCGCGTGGATGTGGACTACTTTGCCGGCCGCTGGCGCAAGGCTGGTATCGGCGCGCTCCACATCGCCGCTTGGCACTTCAATGAACCAGACCCTCAGCGCGACGAATATCTCCGCAAGCTGATAGAGGCATGTCACAAACAGGCCATTCTCGTCTATGCCTGGCTTGAGCTTCCCCACGTCAGCGAAGCTTTCTGGAACAATCACCCGCAGTGGCGCGAAAAGACCGGACTGCTGCAGGATGCGCACCTCGATTGGCGCAAGCTGATGAACCTGAATAATCCAGAATGCTTCGAAGCCGCTGCCATGGATACTCGTGCTCTGGTCAATCGCTTCGATTGGGATGGGGTCAATCTGGCGGAACTGTACTTTGAGTCCTTGGAAGGCTCGGCCAACCCGGCCCGCTTCACGCCGTTCAACGATGACATCCGCAAAGCATATCGGCTCGAGAAAGGGGTTGATCCGGTCACGCTCCTGCAACCCGCGAACGCGAGCGGCATGAAAGCATTCCTGGACTATCGAGCCGGCCTGGCCCGCAAAATGCAAACGCAGTGGATTTCGGAAATCGAAACTATCCGCGATAAACAAAAACCGAACCTCGATCTGGTCCTTACCCACGTGGACGATCGGTTTGACACCCGTATGCGCGATCTCATCGGCGCCGACGCGGCCCGTGTCCTACCGATGCTCGAGACGCATGATTTCACGTTCCTCATTGAAGACCCGGCCACCATCTGGAACCTGGGACCGGAGCGGTATCCGCAGATTGCAAGCCGGTACCAGCCTCTAACCAGCCACGGCGATAAACTCGCCATCGATATCAACATCGTTGAACGTTATCAAGACGTCTACCCTACCAAGCAGCAGACCGGCGCGGAACTATTCCAACTCGTCCATCTCGCCGCCCAGGCATTTCCTCGCGTGGCACTGTATTTTGAGAATTCCATTCTTGCGCCCGACCTCAAACTGTTGCCGTCGGCAGCCGCAGCCGCGACTCGGTATGAGGTGTCCGGCGGAAGGACAACCCTGGATTCCCTGCACGGTATCGGGGTCGATTGGACCGGCGCAGCCACCGTGAACGGAAAGCTTTGGCCCGTCTCCAGCGGCGCCACTGTTTGGCTGCCCCCCGGCGTGCAAGTCCTGGAACACTCCACGCAACAGCCCGTAGTGCGCCTCCTCGATTTCAATGGCAATCTGAAAACAGCAACCAGCATGGCGGACGGCCTCGAATTCACTTACCAAAGCTCCTCCCGCGCGATTGCCATTCTGGACAAGGCGCCTGCCAAGGTCGAAATCGACGGTGTTTCCGTTCTATCTTCGGGTACCGTACTACTCCTGCCAAGGGGAGATCACCGCGTGAAGGCCCTGATAAGAACATCCCGCCCGATCACGTGAAATACAACCGTTGAACGTCCGATCCATAATTGCAACACGCCATAAACCGCAGTGTGTTACCGTAGCGTATTCCTAATTTGTAAGGAGGAAACGTCTTGAACACATCCGGTTCCAGCCTTCTCTCAAAGTTAGTTCTCTTACTCTCGTCGGCGCTGGGCATTTATGCGCAAGGCAGTGGCAGCCTCGTCATCAGTCAAGTTTACGGTGGCGGCGGAAATTCCGGTGCAACCCTCAAAAACGATTTCATCGAGATTTACAATCGCGGCAATGCGTCTGTAAATCTCACGGGTTGGTCGGTTCAATACGGTTCCGCCACGCTCGCCACCTGGCAAGTCACCAACCTCTCCGGCTCGGTTGCACCGGGAAAATATTATTTGGTTCAGGAAAGTCAGGGTGCGGGCGGAACGGTGGACCTGCCAACGCCCGATGCCACCGGCGCCATCGCAATGTCGGCGACCGCGGGCAAAGTGGCGCTGGTGAATACTATTACGGCTCTGAACGTAGCGTGCCCAACCGGCGCGTCCATTGTCGATTTCATCGGTTTTGGCGCCACGGCAAATTGCTTTGAGGGAACGGCAGCCGCGCCCGCCCCTTCCAACACCACTGCGGACATCCGGAAGGGCCTAGGCGATACCGACACGGATGTGAACTCGGCCGACTTTCTTACTGGCGCTCCAAATCCACGCAATTCGGCGTTCACCAACACGTTCATCATTACCACCAGTTCGCCTCTACCGAATGGCGCGGTGGGCATTCCCTATTCCAAGACGTTAGCCGCCAGCGGCGGAGCCGGAACCCTGACGTGGGCTCTTTCCTCGGGCAGCACTCTGCCGTTCGATTTCACTATCAGCAACGGCGGAATCCTAAGCGGTACTCGCACTAACACCGTTGGATCGCCGTACACCTTCACGATCCAGGTCACCGACTCCACCAGCACAACCGTTTCCAAGCAGTTCCAGTTAACCGTCAGCGCCGCCCCTACCTGCGCGGCGAGTCATACAATCGCCCAAATACAAGGCAGCGGCGCTACATCTCCATTTGTGGGCAGCGTCCAGACGGCAAGCGGCATCGTCACCGCTCTCAAGTCGAATGGTTTTTTCATGCAGATGCCCTCCCCTGGGGACGGCGATCCCGCAACATCCGATGGTGTATTTGTTTTTACTTCCAGCACCCCGCCTGTAGAAGCGTCTGTGGGTAACTCCGTCTGCATCACGGGAACCATCAACGAATTCATCCCGTCCAGCGATCTCAGCAGCCCTTCCGTTACGGAGATTGGTTCCGTTACTTCCGTAACGCTTCTTGCCACGAACCAGGCGCTTCCCGCAGCGGCCGTGCTGACAACCGTGGACACCAACGTCAACGATATTGGCAATCTGGAGAAATACGAAGGAATGCGCGTTCAGGTGAACTCTATGGTTGTAGTCGGCCCCACTAGCGGAACCGTGAATGAACCAAACGCTACGTCCACTTCGAGCGGCATCTTCTACGCCGTGATCCAAGGCACCCCGCGGCCTTTCCGCGAGCCAGGGATTCAAGTGCCCGATCCACTTCCAGCGGGGAGTCCGGCTAATATCCCGCGATTCGACTCCAACCCCGAAAGGATTCGCGTGGACACCAAGGGGCAAGGTGGTTCCACTGTACTTGATCTAACTGCGGGCGTCACTCTGACAGGCGTTGTTGGCCCGCTGGATTTCGGTTTCCGAACCTATACCATCCTCACCGACCCCTCGCCTGCTCCGCTGGTGAGCGCGAATGTCTCCGCTACACCGGCGCCAGATCCTTCAACCGGCGAACTGACCGTAGCCTCGTTCAACATGGAGCGCTTCTTCGATACAACCGACGATCCCTCGGTTAGCGATGTTGTCCTCACAACCACCGGATTCAACAATCGCCTGAACAAAGCGTCGCTCACCATTCGGAACGTCATGAAGACCCCCGATATCATTGGCGTGGAAGAGATGGAAAATCTGCCCACGTTGCAGGCCGTCGCGAACAAAGTGAACAACGACGCCGTAGCCGCCAGTCAACCAAACCCAAACTACAACGCGTATCTGGCCGAAGGCAATGACATCGGTGGAATCGATGTCGGGTTCCTGGTGAAGACTTCGCGCGTCAGCGTAATTGACGTGACGCAGTACGGAAAGAACACAACGTATATTGACCCAGGCAACAACCAACCCGCGCTTCTGGATGACCGCCCTTCGCTCTTGTTGCGCGCCACCGTGCAAGCCAATCCGAACAGCGTGGCGCTTCCGGTCACCGTGATTGTCAATCACCTGCGCTCTCTGAGTGGAGTGGACGATCCGGTTGACGGGAATAGGATCAGGACCAAGCGCCGTGCACAAGCCGAAGAATTGGCGAATCTGATTCAGGCCCGGCAGATCGCAAATCCGGCTGAGAACATCGTCTCTTTGGGCGATTACAACGCCTTCCAGTTCAATGATGGATACGTTGACAGCATAGGCGCCATCAAGGGGACGCCCGCTCCGGCCGATCAGGTGGTTCTAGCCAGCCCGGATCTGGTGAATCCCGATCTGACCGACCTTCTGGATAGCCTGCCGCCTGATCAGCGGTACTCGTTCAACTTCGATGGGAATGCACAGGAACTCGATCATGTCTTAGTGAACGGCGCCATTCTGCCGCGGTTCACGCGGTTCGCAATCGCCCGGAGCAACTCGGATTTTCCAGAAGTGTTCCGCAACGATCCCAACCGTCCCGAGCGCATTTCCGATCACGATCCGGCGGTGGCCTACTTCCGTTTGCCTGCGGCGTTGGATGTTTCATCGCAAGTGAGCGCGGTTGGGTCGGGGTTGGTTTTTAATCGTTCCACCAGAACGCTGAACGGGATAATCACAATTACCAACACAAGTAGCCAACCCCTGCAGGGTCCCATTCAAATGTTGCTCGCCAATTTAACTGGCGGAGTCACTTTGGCGAACGCCACGGGTTCCTTCGCTGGAAGTCCTTACATCGCTATCGGCGCCAGCTTCGCGCCGGGACAGTCCATCGCTGTCCCGGTGAAATTCAGCGCCCCGGCTAACGTGGCTATCAACCCCACGGTAAAAACATACTCTGGAGAATTCTAATCTCATGACCATTCATAAACCGGCGTTATTGTTTTTCGGCCTTGCGATGAGCGCCATCCTTAGCGCATCTCCAGTCAGCTTTACGGTGAACGTCAACACCAGTTCGCTGTCGGGCAGCGCAGGGAACGTCGATTTCCAATACAATCCCGGCATCGGCGTGTCCGATCCCTCACTCGTCACTATTGACCTTTTCGTGCCCGGCGGACAACTCAATGGAGTTCGCCAAATCTGCGGGGCGGTTACAGGGTTGCTCCCAGGCCCGGTGCGCATCAATAATGCGCCTAATTTTAACGACTACTTCGAGGGACTCACTTTTACCAATGCCCTCAGCTTCCGGGTTACCTTCGATGGCCCAGTCCCCAGCGGTCGCGCAACCGCACCCAGCACCTTCGCTTTTACCCTCTTCGCTGCTGATGAAGTCACGCCGCTTTTGGGCAGTGGACCCAACGGCGAGTACGTCACCGGCACAGTCAGCCCGGCCGGAGTGGTCAGTTTCTCCACTCCGGAACCCGGCAGCTTTGCTCTCCTCGGCCTAGGCATGGGAGCCCTAGCCTTCACGATTCGTAAGCGCAGGGCCGAATGCGAACATTCCTGACAGTTATCGTCACAATTATTGTATTCGTGGCCGTGGTGGCTATCGGGAGCTACGTTTACCTCAAGACTCACGTGCTGTCTGCGCGTGCCAAACCATCGGGAATCGAAGCCACTCTCGCTGGCCTCGCGCTTGAAATATCTACGCCGGCGAAATACCGGACGCTGTCCAATCCGGTTCCCGCTACCCCTGACACGATCTCCGAAGGCATGCACCACTACGCGCATATGTGCGCGGTCTGCCACGGAAACGATGGCGCCGGTCAAACCGAAACAGCCCAGGGACTCTATCCGCCGGTTCCCGATTTGCGGTCGAAAGACACGCAATCGATGGCCGATGGCGAGATCTACAACGTGATCAAGAATGGCATTCCTTTCTCCGGCATGCCGGCCTGGAACGAAGAAGAACCGAACTACTGGAAGATCGTCAATTTCGTTCGCCACCTGCCCTCAATGACAAAAGCGGAAGTGGAACAGGTCACTAAGATGAGCGGCATCACGGCGAACACGAATAAGGCGCCGGACCCTTGTCCAAACCTCAACATTCAAACCTCAAAATCAATCGTATGATCGAAGGGCGTAAACCCCGTCAGATACACGCTCGGCCCCGGTAATTTCGGCAGCGCTCCCCGCATCACAGTAAACGAGTGCTCATGCAGCGCGGGTCCGAAACGGATGGTGTCTTTGCCCATCGTGTACGAACCACTGTCCTGCGCCAGCGCCCAGCCGTCTTCCAGCTTGTGCATAGGCGCCACTCCTTCCAGTTTTCCACCTTCACGGAAGTTGATTTCGATAGCGACCGGAACGTTCTTGGTGCCGTTCGCCTGAATCCGCAGGCGGAATCCGTTCGGCGTCTCCGTGATCGTAGCGGACTGCTCCAGCTTGCATATTTCGCTCTGCGGCCGTAGCTTCTGCGTAGCGGTCCACTCCGAAGCCGCAATGCGGCGCGGCGGTGTGAACGGCTGGTAATACGGCGCCTGCAGCGATTGCTCCAGATGATACGCTCCGTCCCGCTTCTCGCCCCGGCTTGGCACGAACTGCGCCTTCCCAAAGAAAGCACTCGCAAACCGGACAGCATTGATTACCGCCTCTCCCCGCCGTAGCGTGAAAAATCGGCTGTTTCCGCTAGGAATCACGGTCGCACTGGTCGCCCCTCGCCGGATGCGCGCGATCCCCGATAGTGGGAATTGCTTCTCATACTGATCCGGAACCGGTTCAGGTTTCGGCCCATTCACGTTCAGTTCCGGATACTCCATGAACGACGAAAGCGGAGCGCGAGTGGGCGCAAAGTGCTTGCTCAACGTCATGTACCGGCCGTTGTTGTCGTGAATCGCTAGATAGTGTAGAGAAAACCAGTAGCCGCCCATATCGCCGCGCTGATTCAGATCTTGCCGGCGCGAAATCTCGGTCACCACCTCGTACCCCGGATGGATCAGGTACATCATCGCGTCCAAATTGCGCCGCACGTAATCGAGCAGTTCCGGCCTCTTCAGCTTCGCCGCCATCACCACCAGCGCGCTATCCACAATCGGGTTGTACTGCACCGTGCTCCGCTCGTCGTACATGCCTTCCGCGTCCAGATCGATACCTTCCGCCAGCCACTGATCGATGCGCCGCAAATAGCTTGGCTCGCCGAAAAGTTCATGCAACTGCGAGAGCGCGGCGGAAAGCACCCAACGATGATTCGGCGTGTGAATGCCGCCCCGCACCAGTGCCGCTCCCGCTTTACGCAGAAACGGCTCCATGATACTCAGCAGTTCCCGTTCACCTTGCCTCTGCGCCAGAATTGCGCCGGTGCTCATCGATCGAACACCAAACGCGGTGTCCGGAGGAGAATTGAAATTTGTGAGCGGATTGTCTATATTTCCGTCCGGCGTCACTTCGCGCGCAAGAAGATCCGCAGCCAACCGCATCCGCTGCACCAGCGTCTTGTCGCGATGGAATTTGGATGCGGGTTGCAGATACGCGGTCGTCAGAGACTCCATGATGCCGCACGCCATGCTGGGCCAATGCAGCCCCCACTCATCGGCGTAGATGCCGCGCCAACGGCTTGATGGGCTAGTCTCCTGCATCTTGAGCAGACGTTCGACGCCTTCGTCGTGCCTCTTCACCACGTCGGGAACCAGGGGAAAAGTCTCAGCCTTAACGGCAGCGGCGGACGCAGCCACCGCCAGCAAGGCCCGTCTCGAAATAGATGGATTCATGAACCCACAATTGTATCTGGCGTTTGTAGTATAGCGATAGTTGACGAAGGCCGCGAACGTCCTCGCGGCTCGCCTTCGCCTTCACTAGGGATGCGTGGTCTCGACTTCTAGTTTGACTGGAGAGGATAGGACGCTGGAGCCGGCGTTGAGAGTTAATGTCCGAATAGCCAGTCCTTCCGCTGAATCACGGAAATTCCGTACAGCATGACAAGCGGCGTGGCGATCCGCATTAGCCTATCAAAGCTGAGGAGATTTCTCACCGTTTGTGAATCTCCTTTTCCAGATCCGCGAGCCGTCCCATGAGCAAATCGAACCGCGTTATCATCGTGCCTTCGAGGGCGCTCATCCACACCTCGATCCGGTTTTCGAGCGCGGTCATGCGGAGTTCGATTGCACCCATCCGGGCGTTTAGATTGCCGTTGATTATGGTTAGGAACGCTTTATTAAACAGCAGCGGAACGCCGAGCAAAAGATACATCTGTTCGTTTGTCATCTGGCTTTCGCTCCCTTCTTCCCCGCCGCCTTCTTCGGTCCCCACCGCGCCTCGGCCGCTTTCTTCGCAATTTCGCTTCGCCGGGCTGGCGTTAAGGAGTCAGCCCGCGCAGTTCCTCCAGACTGGCCTCCCAGTTTTGCGAATTCCACACGCTCTTCCGCTGTCATCTTCGCCATTGTTGCCTGGCCGCCGAGTTTGCCGATCCGGGTCACGTGTTCCCGGAGAGTAATCTCTTTTGCCATCCTGCTTGTCTTAGCAGCATCACTCAAGCATCAAATAACCGTAGCTTGGTCGTCCGCGATGTAGACCTCACCGAAGTACAGCTTGAAAATGAGCGCATGTCCTCTCTCTCCCGGGCCAGGATCCCGCCCGCGCCGCCGGATCATGCAGCCGCCCGAGTGGCGTGACATGCCGGCCCATGCGCCGGCATCTGCTGGTAACCGGCACCCTAGCAGCCCGTGTCAGAACCCCACTTTTCTGCGGCGACTATCGTGAAGTGAATTTT
>JBBPYD010000051.1:0-35346 GCA_038200305.1 Bryobacterales bacterium | reverse complement strand
ATAGTCTCCCAAAAGCAAGCTCAAGCAGAAAATGAGAGAAGCGACAGCTGAGAATAAGGTTTTTTCAGCATCCTGCTAGTAGTTGGATAATCAGCGGCCGTCGCTGACACAACCGGAGACCCGGCCCGATTCCAAGCCTCGCCGAAAAGCTGCGACCCGTTGGGCGGACGAACCATGCGTGAAAGACTCAGGACTCACTCGTCCTGTAGACATTCGCTGCAACCGGTCGTCTCCAACCGCGGCTGCCGCTGCCAAACCATCCTTGACGTCGCTTTCATCGATCAGCTTTCTTTGCTCAGTGGAGTTACCCCAAACGCCGGCAAAGCAGTCCGCCTGCAACTCAAGCTTTACGGACAAAGTATTGACGGACCCTGGGTCGCGTTGTTGCAGACGCCGGACCTGCCCTTCGATGCCAAGAATCTTCTGGACATGATGGCCGATTTCGTGCGCGATCACGTAAGCCTGGGCAAATTCTCCTGGCGCGCCGAAACGCTGTTTTAACTCATCGAAAAAGTCGAGATCGAGGTACACCTTTTCGTCGCCAGGGCAATAGAAGGGACCTGTGGCCGCTTCCGCAGTGCCGCAGGGAGACCGCGTTACATCGCGAAAGAGCACCAGTTTAGCGTGGCGATATGACGCGCCCGCTTGCGGCAGCAATCGCTCCCACGTCCGCTGCACGTCGTCGAGAACGAACGAGATGAACTTTACCTCCGTGTCTTGCCCAGCGATACGAGACGGATCGGCACTGGTCTGAACGGAGTGTGTGGGCGCCGATCCACCGGAGAAGAGTGAAAAAAAGTCCGTCTTGAAGATAAAGCTCAACAGCAAAACTACCAGAGTTCCGCCGATTCCCAGGTGAATGCCGCCGAATCCGCCGCCGCCGAATCCACCACCGCCGCCGCTGCTTTCACCGCGCCGATCCTCAATATCTTCGCTTGTTCCGCCAGGGGTCCAACGCATGGGTTCCTCCTCCACACAGTAATCTGCTCCGGTCCACCGAGCAATTCAGATACCAGTTAAGCCGGTCTGCACTTCGGACAGGGGCAGATCTTCCGCAGATGATCGTACGAGTAAATGCCAGTACTATGTCCGTCGTTCCAGAATATCTTGATCGCGTAATTACCCACCGGCTCCACGTTCAACATTTTGATGCTGGGTTTGAACATTTGGAATGGCGATGAACTTGGAGCCGCGTAGTTCGTCTTTTGCGGTTCCGTGCCGTGCGCTCCGGTACACACAGCGCAAGGGCATTCGTCGCGCAGATAACCGAGACTGTAGCCGCTGTGGTGGCCATCTTTCCAATCGATCTGAATGCCTTTCGATTTGGAGATCGCGATGTGTTCTGGATCGTAGGTTTCTTCCATGAATTACTGCACGCGCTCAATGTCCCGGACGCCGGGAATGCGGCGAATGGAGCCAGTGACCTTTTCAAGCTGCCGCTTATCCTTAATCTCTACTGTCATTTCCACAATGGCGCCATCGCCGTTCCTTTTGTCATCCGACCGGGCTTCCAAACTTCGAATGTTGCTGCTCTCCGCGAACAGGATAGAGGTCAATTGGTTCAACATGCCGGGGCGGTCGTCGGTGTAGATCACCATCTTGACGGGGAACTGTTCAGACGCGCTGCGAGCCCACTCCACATCGATTTTGCGTTCCACTTCGTACATCAGATTTTGCACGTTGGAGCATTGTGTGGAATGTACCGCAATTCCCTTCCCCCTGGTGACGTAGCCGACAATGGATTCGCCGCGGATGGGGTTGCAACATTTCGCCCGGTACACCATCAGGTCGTCAATGCCCTTCACCTTAATGACCAGATCGCCCGATTTTTTATGGCCATCCTGCCGCGCGTCGGCTGGAAGAGGCTGCGGCTTGGACTCTTGCTCGGGAACCAGTTCCGGCACAAGCTCGGGCGCCAGCTTGTGTAAAACCTGACGGGCGGAGTATTTGCCGTAGCCGAGAGCCGCGTGCAAGTCTTCCATCTTGCTGCACCCGTATTCGGATGCTACCCGTTCGATATCCGCCTTCGATACGCGGCTGAGTGCAACGCCGAACCTGCGAGCTTCCCGTTCGAGGTACTTCTGCCCGATATCGATGGATTTTTCCCGCTCCGTCGCGTTGATTACGTGCTTGATCTTGTTGCGGGCCTTGGATGTCTTTACAAGCGCGAGCCAATCCTTGCTGGGAAGATGGGCCGCCTGGGTGAGGATCTCGCAAACATCGCCATTTTTCAGGTTGTACTTAAGCGGAACGATCCGTCCATTTACCTTCGCGCCAACGCACGTGCTGCCAACGTCGGTGTGGATCGCGTATGCAAAGTCGATGGGTGTCGCATCGCGCGGCAACACAATCACGCGGCCCAGAGGCGTGAACGTGTAGACTTCCTCCGGATACAAGTCCATGTTGAGCGTGGACATGAACTCGCCCGGATCGCGCATTTCCTTTTGCCACTCGACCAATTGCCGCAGCCATGCGATGCGTTGATCGTCTTCGGCTGCATTCGCGCCTTTTTTACGCTCCTTATACTTCCAATGCGCGGCGATCCCCTCTTCAGCCACCCGATGCATCTCTTCGGTCCGGATCTGGACTTCAAACGCGAGCCCGCCTGGGCCCATCACGGAAGTGTGCAGCGATTGGTACAGGTTCGGACGGGGGATCGCGATGAAGTCTTTGATGCGGCCTGGAATGGGATGCCACTCATTATGAATCACGCCAAGCGCCGCGTAGCAGTTCTTCACCGAGTCGGTGATAATCCGGATCGCCAGTAGATCGTAGACCTGATCGAATGCGATCTTCTGGCGTTTGAGCTTTTGATAAACCGAGTAGGCCCGTTTGAGACGGCCTTCCACACGGGCTGGGATGCCCTCCCGTCCCAGCTTGAGCTGAATATCGTGGCGGATCTGAATCAGTGAATCTTCATTAGCCTGCCGGCGGCCTTCGATCTCGCGCACCAATTCGGCGTAAGCCTCCGGTTCCAGGTACATGAACGAGAGGTCTTCCAACTCGCCGCGAATTTTCCCCATTCCCAGCCGATGCGCAATCGGCGCATAGATGTCGAGAGTTTCCTGGGCGATCCGTTCTTGCCGTTCCCGCGAAACGCATCCGAGCGTCCGCATGTTGTGTAGACGATCCGCCAGCTTCACGATGATCACGCGAATGTCCGTCACCATCGCCAGCAGCATCTTGCGCATGCTTTCGGCCTGGCGTTCCTCGCGCGAATGCAGGTTCAACTTGGTGAGTTTGGTGACGCCATCGACGCAGCGCGCCACTTCCGGCCCGAAGCGCTTACGAATCTCCTCCAGGCTGACGGAGGTGTCTTCCACCACGTCATGCAAAAGGCCGGTCTGCAGACAGATCGGATCCATCTGCATGTCCGCCAGAATCAGCGTTACCGTCAGTGGATGAACCATGTACGGTTGGCCGGAATCGCGCACTTGGGTTTTATGATGCTCGGCCGCGAAGACATAGGCGTCATGCAAAGGCGCAAGATCGTCCTGCGGACGCAGGGCCCGGACTTTACTTTCTAGCTCGCTGTACAGTTGGTCTACGGACAAGAGGTTCTTATCTTTAGTTTAAGCGATTGGGGGCGGTCCCGGTTCGAAAGTTCCTGGAACCTTTCGCGGCTCTACGGCGAATAGTAGACATCAGCCCCCAACGGATGCAGATGACGAGATTCAGCAATCAAAGTGACGGCTCGCTTCTGCATCTGGCGGCCACCGGCGATGAGGAGGCTTTCGTGGAGCTCTACCATCGCCGGCAGGCGCCGGTTTACCGATTCGCACTGCACATGAGCGGCAGCGCTTCGATGGCTGAGGAAGTGACGCAGGAGGTGTTTATGACCCTGATCCGGAACACAGCCGGGTTCGACGCCTCGCGCGGGCCGCTGGCAGCATATCTTTATGGGATCGCGCGCAATCACGTATTGCGCAGCATTGAGCGTGACCGGCCGTATGTTGCGATTGACAATGATACGGTACTGACCACCGGCGAGACGCCGCTGGGCGATCTGACGCGCACCGAGGCGATCGAGTCCGTCCGGCAAGCGGTCCTGAGCCTGCCTGCTAGTTATCGAGAGGCCGTGGTCCTCTGTGATTTGCAGGAGATGAGCTACGCGGATGCGGCCGGGGTGATGGCTGTGCCGGTTGGAACCGTGCGGTCGAGATTGAACCGGGGCCGGGCCTTGCTGGTGGAAAAGCTACGAGTCAGTTCTGCGAGGTGTAGTGTATGAAACCTGGCAATGAAGAAGCCCTGCTGGCGGGGTTGAAAGCTCTGGCAGACTCGGTGGCGGAGGATGCGCCCGCAGCGTCTATTGAAGCTGCTCTGCGGCGGGAATTCCGCCGTCACGGGAAATTACGAAACAGATCCAATTTTGCAAATTTGTCTAGTAAGTACTTTAAATACATCCTATTAGGTACTGCAGCGGCGGTGTTGACCGGTGTATTTTTGACAGACAGGCAGCCTCCGCCGCCGATACAGACGAAAGCGCTTCGGCCGCCTGCGGCGATGCAGCACCTTCCTGAAGTGGTGGCCGTCCCAGCCAGGCAGGCGTCAGCGAAGGCACGGCGGCGTCCGGCCACTCCGAATCGGGAGGTGACAACCGAGTTTTTCGCGGTTCCTTATGCTCCGCAGTTCACTTCTGAGGACCGGGGGCAGTTGGTTCGGGTCCGGTTGCCTCGGGAGTCGATGCGGAGTTTTGGACTTCCGGTAAATGAAGATCGCGTGACTCCGGTGGTGAACGCGGATGTGCTGGTAGGCGAAGACGGGGTCGCGCGCGCAATTCGTTTTGTCCGGTATTAAGCTTTGAGGGCTGAATTAAAAGGAGAGTAAAACAATGAAGAAAAAATGGTTAATTGCGGGTGGCTTGACGGCCCTCGCTGCGAGTACGGCGTTTGGACAGGAATCCAGAGGCGAATTTTTCTTTCAAGCTGTCCCGGCGCCTGCCGGAGCCGGCAACGTAATGTACAAGCACAACGCTGAGACCGTAGCGTTCCTTTCGACAGAGATGAGTTTTGAAGGATCGGTGGTGAAAGGGGCGCCCTATTCAGCCGATGCCACCACAGAAACGACGCAGGTTCTGAACGACGGGAACAGGATTTCACGCAAGACCACCGCGTCGCTGTATCGGGATGGCGATGGACGGACACGGCGTGAACAGTCCCTGCCTGCTTTTGGTCCTCTGGCTGGCAGTACAAACCTACCGGTGAACACCTTCATCAACGATCCGGCCGCGGGCGTCAATTACGTTTTGGAATCGGTAAGCAAGACCGCCCGGAAGATCCCGGCCGGCAATCTTGGAGAGAACGCAAACAAGGCAGTGTATCGAAAGATGATACAGAGTTCCGTACTGCAGCCTGCCTCCGCTCCGGACACGAAAGAGGAGACGCTTCCCAGTCAAATGATGGAGGGCGTGCAAGCGCAAGGGACAAGAACAACCGTCACGATTCCGGCGGGTCAGGTAGGCAATGAGCGGCCGATCGAGATTATCTCCGAAAGATGGTATTCGCCGGAACTGAAACTGGTCGTGATGACGAAACACAGCGATCCGCGCATGGGCGAGACAGTATATAAGCTGACACGGTTGCAGCGAACGGAGCCATCCCACTCTTTGTTCGAAGTACCGGCCGACTACACCGTGAAGAACGATTCCCTTGCGGAGATGGACGCGCAGAAGAAGATGATGATGGAACTCCAACACAAGAAGATGGTGGAGGCCAACAAGGAATAAGGTCCGCCTACTCTGCCGAGGTCATCAGTTTCTTCCCGTCTTCCGGGCGGGCAGGCCGAGGCTTCGGCAGAGGCTTGCGAGGCAGCATTTCCTCCCGCATTGCCGTCTGATAAGCAAATGCCGCCATTACGGCCGCCGCCTGCATCAGATCCCCTTTCTGCAAACGATCGTACACGTCCATGTTGGAATGGTGCGTCCGGGTGGAGTACTCGATCTGATCCTGCATGAATTCAAAGCCTGGCAGGCCAACATTGTTAAACGGAACGTGATCCGTGCTGCCGGTGTTGCGGATGGTTACTGCTGTTGCGCCAAGATCCTTGAAGGGCGCAAACCATGCTTCAAAAATCGGACGCACCATATCGTTCCCCTGTAAATAGATGCCGCGAATCTTGCCGGTGCCGTTGTCCAGATTGTAATAGGCACTCAACTTGGCGTGCTCCGGTAAAAGCTTCATAGTTTCCGGGTCGCCGAAATGCCGCTTGATGTACGCTTTCGATCCGAGAGATCCGCTCTCTTCCCCGCTCCACAACGCGATTCTGACGGTGCGGTCCATTTTCAAGTCCAGGGTTTTCAGGATTCGCATGACCTCGATGGCGACGGCGCTACCCGATGCATTATCGGTGGCTCCGGTGCCGCCCTGCCAGGAATCGAAGTGAGCCCCAATCATAACGATTTCATCCTTCTTTTTGACGCCCGGAATCTCCCCAATGATGTTCATGCTATCGAGAGAATCCTCATACAGGGCCGTCTTGATATCGAATTCCAGTTTGACCGGAATCTTGTGCTCGATCAGCCGGACGATGCGGTTGTAATGTTCCGCCGTAAGGGCTACCGTGGGCAGCGCGACAGCATCTTTCATCACCCTGGTTCCTGCGTACTGGGCGAATACCGTGCCGCCGTCGCCGCGGCCAATCTGAACAACCACCGACGGTTGTTCCTCAATCAGAAACTGACGAACGTTGGAGCGAAACCGCGTTATTTCTCCGGCGAGGGGCCGGGTTGCCGTGACTGGGGCGGCCAACTCGGGCGCCGAGGCTTCGGTTGTAAGGTCTGCATCGGAGAAGCGCTTTGACGGCGGTATGGTTAGCGGAAGCAACTCGCGAGCCGCGTCGGTCAGAACGATCTTTCCTCTCAGCTTGCCCCTCCACTTGGCAAAGTCCGCTTCGGTCTTGATGGGTGCCAGAACCGGTTCTCCGGATACCGGGCCGTCAGTTCCTTTGCTCCAGGCAAGAGGAAATCCGATCAACGGAGCATAGCGCGGTTCCAGCATGTTCGCGGAGAACTTGCTATATGACCAGCCTCTGCCGTAGGGGCCCCATTTTTCCAGGGCAACATTCGAGATCCCATATTCATTGAGCCGTTTCGCCACCCATTCAGCGGCGGTCTTGTATTCCGGAGTGTTGGTCAGCCTGGGGCCATAGACGTCAGTCAGGTAAAAGGCGTGATCCATCACATTTGAATTTTCAAACGCTTCCGTTTTGATGCGATTGATGGCGTATAGATCCGGCCTTTCGTCCGCGAGCAGAACACAGGTCATGCCTGCCGCGATTCCAAATAAGAGTTTCGGTTGAAACATGTTATTCGGAGCATAACAAGATGGCTGCCTTGTTACAATTTGAAAGCGGTGAAGATCACCATCTCCAAAGAAAATTATTTGAAGGCGATTGCGGAGGCGGAGTCGGAAGGCGAGATTGTGATTGCCGCCACGCTGGCGCGATGGTTGAACGTCTCCGCGCCCGCTGTAACGATGGCGATTAAACGGCTGAAACGGGATCTGCTGATTAATGTAGATAAAGAAGGGCGCATTTCGCTAATAGCGGAAGGCCGGGAAATTGCCAGCCGCGTGCTCAACCGGCATCATTTGATTGAGCGCATGCTGGCCGAAATTTTCGGGATGGAATGGTATAAGGTCCACGATGAAGCCGAACAGTTAGAGCACGCCGTCTCCGCCGAATTCGAGCGTCGATTGCAGGAAAAGCTGGGCGTCAATGGCGCTTGCCCGCACGGAAACCGCGTGGGTTTCGACACGCCGGACGACAAGCGGCAGCGCGGCTGGAAGCCTCTGGACGAGTTCGAACCAGAATCGACAGCCACGGTAGTGAGCGTCTTTGAGCGCGATCGTAAATTGCTGGAGTATCTGCATGGCCTCGGCATCCGGCCAGGCGCAAAGCTTCATTTATTGGCGCGTAATTACGACGACACGATCACGCTTGGGATAGAGGGGCGCTCGATTCCACTTGGCAGATCGGCGGCCGGTAAAATCTGGGCGAGCGCGAACTAAGCCGTCACTTCCCGCGCGTTCCGGAAGTATTCAATCGTTTGCCGAAGACCCTCATCCAGCGGCACAATGGGTTCCCAACCGAGAACGCGTTTCGCTTTCGCGATGTCAGGGCGGCGGCGCTTGGGGTCGTCCTCCGGCAGCGGCTCAAACTTCAGCTTGACCTCACTTCCCATTAGCCGTTGAATGTGTTCGGCGAACTCAAGAATCGTCATCTCGATGGGGTTGCCCAGATTCACCGGAAAACGCTCATCGGAATTGGCGAGCAGGCAAAGACCGCGCACCAGATCGGAAACGTAGCAGAAGCTGCGCGTTTGCGATCCATCGCCGAAGATGGTCATCGGTTCGCCATGCAGAGCCTGATCGAGGAACGCGGGAACCACGCGGCCATCCTTGAGTTGCATGCGTGGCCCGTACGTATTGAAAATGCGGGCAATGTTGGTGCGGAGGCCGTGGACGCGATGGTGTGCCATGGTGAGGGCCTCGGCGTACCGTTTGCTCTCGTCGTAACAGGACCGTACGCCTACGGGGTTGACGTTGCCCCAGTAGGTTTCCGCCTGCGGATGCTCAAGTGGATCGCCATAGCATTCTGAAGTGCTGGTGAGCAGGAAACTGGCGTTATGGCGCCGGGCGGCATCCAGCATATTGCGTGTACCCGACGAACCCGATTCCAGAGTTTCCAGCGGGTGGGCCAGATAATCTTTCGGGCTGGCGAGCGAAGCGAGATGCATCACGATATTCACGTTGCCGCCGATTTCAAACGTTCGCGTGATATCCACCTCATGGAACTCAAACTTGGGATTGCTCTTCAGGTGCTCCAGATTCTTGAGGGAACCCGTGATGAAGTTGTCCAGCGCAACCACGCTGTGGCCTTCCTTGAGAAGTTGTTCGCAGAGATGAGACCCGATGAAACCAGCCGCACCTGAAATGACATAACGCAATCGATTCCTCCGTATAACTCATACTACATTCCGCTCATGGTACATTCGGACTCATGCTGAATCCGACATGGCCGGAAATCAGTCTGTTCCTAATCGCCGTTACAATTTCCGCCGCCTTGTTCGCGCGGCGGATTTCACCCGTCATCAGGACGATTCTGGCGTCGGCCAAAGATCCCGAATTTCAGTTTCAACCGGCCGGCAAGCGCCTGTGGGACTTTGTTTGGGAAGTGCTGTTACAGGGCAAGGTCATCAAGGAGCGGCCCCTCCCTGGGATTGCACATGCCTTCGTGTTCTGGGGCTTTTGCGCGTTTGCACTGGTGTCTGTAAACCATTTTGCTTCCGGCCTTGGCTTGGGATTTCTGTCGCGAGAGGAAAACGTCGGCCAAATCTATTTTTACATGGCTGCGTTGTTCGCCATGGCGGTGCTGGTTTCCATCGCCGGACTTACCTACCGTCGATTCGTGGTGCGTCCGAAATGGCTGGGGCCGGTTTCTCCGGAATCGGGAATCATCGCTGCCCTGATTTCCATTTTGATGGTTACTTACCTGGTATCTTTTTTGCTTGTGGAAGGCTCTGCAGGCGGGAAGGCGAACTGGTGGGTGCATATGCTGGCGCTGCTGGTTTTTCTACCATTAATTCCGCACACGAAGCACCTGCATTTAATGCTAAGCCCCATCACGATATTTCTGTCGCGCGGCGCCTTCAGCAAAATTCCGCCGCTGGTGGGCGATGAGGATTTCGGGATTGTAACGGGCAAAGATATTACGCGGATTGTGGCGCTGCAGGCTTTCTCCTGCGTGGAATGCGGCCGTTGTACGCAGCATTGTCCGGCGAACAACACCGGCAAGGTGTTGGACCCGAAGGCAGTTGTGCTCGGCGTGCGCGATTACTTACGGGATCACGGCGCCGGTGGGACTGAGCCGTTGGTGGGAAAGTATATTTTGGAAGAGGCTCTTTTTCAATGCACCACCTGCGGAGCTTGTGAGTATCAATGTCCGGTAGGCATTGAGCATTTGCCCATTATCGTAGGGCTGCGGCGCGGTTTGGTAAATACGGGGAAGTGGAATAACGAATACGGCGGCAAGCTGTTTCTGAACCTGGAAAAAAACGGTAATTCGCTGGGCTTCGCATCGAGCGAGCGCGACAAATTCATCCAGAAGAATGAGTTTCCTATTTACGATGGCACGCAGGATTATTGTTTATGGCTGGGATGCATGGGCGCGTACGACCCCCAGGGCCGGGAAATTATTCAATCCCTGGCGGAAGTAATGAAGCATCTTGGAGCGACGTTCGGGGTGTTGCGGAAAGAGAAGTGTACGGGCGATCCAGTGCGGCGGCTCGGGAACGATTACCTACTCAGCCAGCTTGCCGAATTCAACCTGGAGCAGATGAAAACTGTGCACGCAGCCAAGCTGTTGTCTATCTGTCCGCATTGCGTTCGGACGATTGCCGAAGACTGGAAAGAGTTTGGCGGGGATGTGCAGGTGGAACATCACAGTGAGTTCCTGGCGCGGCATGCGGCGCGATTGCCGATTGAGGCGGAGGGGCGGGAAAAAGTGGTGTTTCACGATCCCTGTTATTTAGGGCGTTACCGGGGAATTTACGATGAACCGCGCGAGGTGATTGAGCGATCTGCAACCGTAGTAGATCCGCCACGCGCGCGCGAGCGGTCCTTTTGCTGCGGGGCCGGTGGCGGCATGGTGTTCCTCGGCGAAGAAAAGGGCACGCGCATCAGCATGGAACGCGCGGAGGAACTGGCTGGGACTGGCGCGCCTGTGGTAGGCGTGGCTTGCCCATTTTGCAACACCATGTTCCGGGACGCGCTGGCCCAAGTAGCCAATTCCAAGGGGACTCCGCCGCCTAAGCTATTGGACATTGCGCAAATTGCCGCCAGCTCACTGCGCAAAGCAGAGTGAAAAACTTTCCGGTTCCCGCAATCCTTGCTATTGTAAGCTGCACAAAAGGCTAGAAGTTTTGTTTGGTCACTCGGTTGCAAGCTGTTGACCGGAGGTGAACCATGGGAAATTTCTTTCTCGGATTAGGAATCGGTTTGATTGGCGGAGTGCTGTTTGCACCCAAGGCCGGAACTGAAACACGCGAGTATTTACGGCAGAAAGCCGATGAAGGCACGGGCTATGTAAAGGATCGCGCAGGCGACTTAGGCAATACCGCCAGTGACATGCTCGATAAGGGCAAAGACATGGTGGATAAAGGCAAGCAGGTGTTCCAAGGAGAGAAGGACAACATGAAGCAGCGCGGGCAGGAGGCGATGCAGCGCAGCTAAAACCTTTCACGGCCGTCCGAGTTGTAGCGGACGGCCGTTGTGTTTTAGAACTAAACTCTTATGGCCCAAGAAGATAATCCGCTAGTGAGTGCCGCACGAACAGTAGGCAGCGTCATTGGCAAAATCGCAAAGTTAACGGGTGCGGCAGACGATGGTGCGGCAGACGATGGTGCGGCAGACGATCAGGATCGGGATAAGCCTGACGACAAGCCGGATGTGTACACCTTGCGCTACGTGGGAAGCGGCGCATTCCACATTAAGAAGCCGAAACGAAGCGCTTATAAATTACATCAATCCAGGGTAAAAAAACGCATCCGGGGCGCGCGGACGTAAGCGCTTCAGTGATATACTACAAGTTCTGCCGAGCAGTTCAACCCACGCTGGGCGCGTAGCTCAATTGGCAGAGCAAGTGACTCTTAATCACTAGGTTGTAGGTTCGATTCCTACCGCGCTCACCATTCCTTTCAATAGTCCAATAAAACCTGCGCTTCCGCGCAAATGCACATTGCAATCCCGGCGCAATGAGTTGTACTTACAGGAGCGGATTGGGGATTACCTGAGAAGGGGTGGGGTGGCTGGAGGGGCTTGAACCCTCGACATCCGGAACCACAATCCGGCGCTCTACCAGCTGAGCTACAGCCACCACAAGCCTCCAGTCTATCACGCCGCGTGCGTTCTCTACGGCTTGATCCCGGCTTTTTTCCAGAGCTCGTCCACGCGCGATTGCACCGCCGGCGTCATCTTAATCACATCGGGCCAGGGCCGTGTAAAACCCTCTTGCGGCCACTTCCTTGTCGCATCAACACCCATTTTAGAGCCGTAGTTCAACAGGCGGCTGGCGTGATCCAGCGAATCCACCGGTCCCATCACAAACTGGATATCGCGCTCCGGATCGATATTGTTCAGAGCCTTCCACGCAACTTCGCTCACGTTCTGCACATCCACGTCTTCATCCACCACCACGATGCACTTGCTAAACATCGCCTGCCCAAGTCCCCAGATGGCGTGCATCACTTTGCGCGCGTGCCCCGGATAGGATTTGCGGATCGAGATCAGAATCAGATTGTGAAAGATCCCTTCCGCCGGCATACAGATGTCGCGGACCTCGGGAAGTTGCAGGCGCATCAGCGGCAGGAAAATGCGTTCGATCGCCTTGCCCATGTAGAAATCTTCCATCGGCGGCGGCCCCACGATAGTCGTCGCATAGATCGGGTTCTTCCGTTGCGTGATACAGGTGACGTGAAAAACCGGGTATTCGTCTTCCAGCGAATAGAAGCCGGTGTGATCGCCGAACGGTCCTTCAGTGCGCATTTCGCCGAGTTCCAGATAGCCCTCCAACACGATCTCCGCGTTTGCAGGCACTTCGATATCGGACGTCTCGCATTTCACCATCTCGACTGGTTTGCCCCGCAGAAAACCCGCGATCATCATCTCATCCAGATCTGGAGGCAGCGGCAGAATCGCCGAATACATAGTAGCCGGATCAGAGCCAATCGCCACCGCGACATCCATCCGCTTCTTGCCATCGGCGATCATCCGCCGATGGTGTTCCGCCCCCTGTTTATGCGTCTGCCAGTGCATGCCAGTGGTCCGCTCATCGTAAACCTGCATGCGGTACATCCCACAGTTGCGCTTACCGGTAGCAGGATTTTTTGAAAACACAAGCGGGAGAGTGATGAAAGGACCGCCGTCTTGCGGCCAGCAGTGCAGAACGGGATAATCGCGCAATGAGAAGTTATTGTGCATGATCACTTCCTTGCATGGTCCACTGGAGACTATTTTGGGAAAGAAAGATCCCACTTCAGCCAGCTTCGGCAGCATCTTCAGCTTGTTCAAGATACCCTGAGGCATGCGAAGCTCAAGAAATTCGGTAATGCGGTCTGCGATCTCGCTCACGTTCTCCACGCCAAGTGCGATCTCCATCCGTTTCATGCTGGCGAAGCCGTTAACCAGAAGAGGGACGCTGCTGCCCTTCGGCTTCTCAAACAGAAACGCGGGGCCGCCTGACTTCACTGACCGGTCGGCAAATTCCGTGATCTCAAGGTATGGGTCCACTTCGAACGCAATGCGTTTGAGCTCACCAGCCTTTTCCAGCGCCTTCACGAACTCCCGCAGATCGTTGTATGCCATAAGTGTGAAGTTTTATTATGATTGATCTTCAGACGGAATTTCAAAACACATGAATACTCGAGTTGCGTTTATCAGCGGCGCCAGCCGCGGGATCGGAAAGGCTTGCGCGCTCGCGCTTTCCGCTGCGGGAAATCGCGTCGTCTTAGCCGCGCGGAATACGGACAAGCTGGAGGAAGTGGCTGCTGAAATTCGTACGGCAGGGAATCAGGCGTTCGCCGTCCAACTCGATCTTGCCTCGGCTGACTCCATCAAAGACGCATTTTCCAAAGCATCCAAGGAGTTCGGCCGCATCGACATCCTGGTCAACAACGCCGGCATCACGAAGGACGGCCTTGCGCTGCGGATGAAGAAGGACGATTGGGATGTGGTGCTGAACACGAATCTCAGCGGATCGTTCTTCGCGATTCAGCAGGTTCTGCAAGGCATGATGAAGGAACGTTGGGGCCGAATCGTCAATGTCACCTCGGTGGTTGGACAAACCGGAAATGCAGGCCAGTCGAACTACTCAGCATCGAAGGCCGGTTTGATCGGCATCACCAAATCGCTGGCACAGGAAATGGCGAGCCGCGGCATCACTGTGAACGCGGTAGCGCCCGGATTCATTGAGACCGATATGACCGGTGTGCTTTCACCGGAAGTGAAAGAAAAGGTTCTAGCTAGCATCCCATTGAAGCGCATGGGCACGCCGGAAGACATTGCGGCCGCGGTTGTATTTCTGGCAAGCGATGCGGCCGGATACATCACAGGCCATGTGCTGGCGGTGAATGGCGGGATGTATATGTAAGCCACGTTGAACCCGCAAGCGTTCGCTCATAATGCGCGGGCAGAGCCGAGATAAATCGCGTTGAGCAGAAACTTAAATGTCCCGAACGATTGTCCACGGAATTGCGGCCGGAAGCCGAACAGCACCACGTGTCCTTTGCCATGCCGGGCCTCCACAAGAATGTGTTTGCCAAGCACGGCCCTCTCACCGGAAATCCACCCACTGGCCAGCAGGTCTTTCGACGCATATTTCGCCACGGAGCGAACTTCCCGATCTCCTTTGTTGTACGCCGGCAGCAAAGTAATGTCATAAGCCTGACCGCCGCTGGAGAATGCGTAAGCCTCCGCCGGCATCCCGAAGGCAATCGGATTTGTGGTGTCCACGTTAATGCGCAGAATGGAGCCCGGACTGTAATAGCCGGTGGGTGCCGCGTCTTCGCGCGATTCGGAAGACGCCGCGATCAAGCCATGTAGTGGAAGCGGGAATAAGCTCACGGGCAGGTCCGCTGCCGCATCCAAAGCGATAAGAGTGCCGCCATTGGCGACGAAGCTTTCCAGTTGGGCCAGCCCGCTGACGCCGATGCCTCCGGTGTATTCAGGCCTCTGCAGGGCAATTTCCTCACCTCGTCCAGCGCGCACGGTCCCCTCCCCATTTGGCAGCCCGTGCAGAATGGACCTTGTGGTCTGCGACGCGAGAATGATGGCGTCGAACCGCCCCCGCAGATCTCCCTTCTGCATATCGTCGTTATGAATCATGGTATGCGGCACCTTGTATGTATCCAGCACCCATTCCGTCCAACCGGTGTCGATATTCGCTGTCCAGGATTCGTATAGCGCCACGCGCGGCTGCTTCAACTCCCACGCAGCCTTATCGAAATTCTCCGACCCTTGCGTGAGGATGGCGCCGTCCTTTGCCCAACGCACTTTCAGATTCCGTGCCAACAGGTCCGCTGTGGCCAGGAAGGAGGAGTTGTCCCTGTGATCCAGCGAAGTGGATTGCGGCTTCACTTCTTCCAGGTTTTCAAGGTCTGCCTTGAAAGGTTCGTCGGCCCGGTCGACAGAGACTCCCATCTGCATGCTGAGCGTCCAGCCAGCCACGTCATAAGGGCGTTTCGTCGTTCCTGTTGTGCCGCTGCGCAGCTCCGGATATTTCTGCGGGTCGAACAGATCTATCACGTAGCCACGGAAGGGCTGGCCCGCCGGAACAACGAACGTGCCGGCCGCGTAGTGTTTTCCATTCGCCATGAAGCCGGATCGCGCTCGTTGCACCTGCACGCCCCCAAGCTGGAATCGGTGCAGCATTTCCAGCGTGCTGGACTTGTCCCATTGTTCCGCCGGAACAACGTAGGCGTAAGGCTTGCCGCGCAATCCCGCTTCGATGTTACTCGTAGCCATCTCCCACGCTTTATGCAGGAAGCTATAGGAACGGGTAGACGCAAGATCGAGAATCGCGCAATCCGCGGTCAGCATGTATTCAATAGCGTTGCGCACGCCCCATTTTCCGCCCAGCCAGGGCCGCTCGTAAAACACCGTCGGCTCCTTCGTTGGCATGCCATTGGGAAATCGCTCCGGCAGTTCGGTTATTTTGTAATCCTTCGGAGTGGCGTACGAATAAAGAGCGGTTTCGGTTAAGATTCCGTGCATATTGTGAAACGCCGGAACCGAGCGCAACCCGCCATTCCACCACGCGTCAAAACCGTAGTAGGACAGAATGCCCGGCTTGCTTTCCCGCGCGAATCGTTCCTTCATCGCCGAACCGATCAGATTAATGCCTTCCATCACGGCGGCGGGAATGTTCGGATTCAGCGGCTCCGCGTAGGGCGGCACGAAGATGCGCGCCGGGAATGCCGGAGCCTGATGCTGGTTATATACAATCTGCGGGAACCATTCTTCAAACAGCAGCTTACTCACGTTGCGCGTTTCCGGCAGGTTCATCATGTACCAGTCGCGGTTGTTGTCGTGCCCGGCGTATTTTTGATAGACCCACGGGAGCGGAGCGAGTTCGTTCGCGGTCCCCAGGTTCTTTCTATACCAGTGGACGATGTGATCCAACCCGTCGGGATTGATCACCGGAATTTGAAGCAAAATTACATTCTGGCGAATGCGTCTCATTTCGGAGGACTCGTCCGTCAGCATCTTGTAAGCGAGTTCGGGCGAATGCTGCGCCGGCGCAACCTCGCTGGCGTGGAGACCGGAATCAATCCATACGATGGCTTTCCCTTCTTGCGACAGCTTGTCCGCTTCCAGCGCGGTAGCCTGGCCCAGCGCCAATTTACGATTAATTTCGCGGTATCGATCCAGGTGTTTTAGATTCTCCGGCGAAGAGAGGATAGCCAGATACATGGGCTTGCCTTCGGAGCTCTTTCCAAATTCCACCAGCCGGATGCGGTCGCTGGCTTTGGCGAGCTTCTGATAATAACTGGAGATCTCGCCATAATCGGCGAGCTTGAAATCGTCACCGGGCGTGAAGCCGAGATGCTCCTTGGGAGTAGGAATAACGGCTCCAAAGAGAGAAACAGTGAGTAAGAGGAACCAGCCGAAGACTCTCCGTGCCATCTTGCACGCCATGTTGCACAATAATACGCCACTCACGAGCCCCGGCGGAGATAATGGAGCTATGTCAATTTGATCGCCGGGCCATCGGCCAGTATCCCAACACGATGCCAGTCCGCGGAAAGGGCAGTGCTCACCCACCGAACGAAACGCAGAAGGTTACGGCCTTCTTTCAGCCTGACTCGTGCGGACTCCAGGCATGCAGTGAAAGGAGATTCGATGTCTGACGCGCTTCCGCTACCGCCCCGTCCCAACCTGAAACAATACAAGAAGCTCGCCAAAGACTTCCAACATGCCTGCAAGTCCAGCGGCTTCGGCGCGATCCGCAGTTGGGCTGCGCTTTGGCCGGAAACGATTGCCCGGCTGCAACGCCGGGAGATCACGCCCGAAGTCCGAAGACAGATCGACCGCGAGGCGGAACGGATCGAGCAACGCTGGCGCAAATCCAATCAGGCGAATGAGCGCGTTGGACGGTGCACGCTGGCTGGCGCGCAGTTCTTCATTGCGCGCCAGCACGGCTTCATGAGCTGGCCGAGGTTTGCCAGGCACCTTGAAGCACTCGCGAAAGCTAATTCGCCGATCTCGAAATTCGAAGCCGCGGTTGACGCGATCGTCAGCGGCGGCTCAGCGAAGCTTGAGAAGCTGCTAAGCGGCCATCCGGAACTGGTGCGGGCGCGTTCGACGCGTGAACATCGCGCAACGCTGCTCCATTATGTCTCGGCGAACGGTGTCGAGAACTTCCGCCAGAAGACGCCGAACAACATTGTGGAGATCGCGAAGCTGCTGCTGAAGGCTGGCGCCGATGTGAATGCGGAATCAGACGCGTATGGCGGCCGATCGACAACGCTAGGGTTGACGGCGACCAGTTGGCATCCGGAAAACGCGGGCGTGCAGATGCCACTCATGGAACTGCTGATCGGCCAAGGCGCAATCATTGATGGTCCCGATGGAGGCAGCATAATCAATAGCTGCTTGCATAATGGGCGCGGCAAGGCGGCCGAGTTTTTGGCGGGCAGAGTGGCGCGGCTCGACCTGGAAGGAGCGGCCGGAGCCGGCCTGCTTGAGATTGTGAAGAGCTTCTTTACGGACGGTGGCAGCCTGAACCCGCCTGCGACAGAGAAACAAATGACCGATGGCTTCGCCTGGGCCTGTGAATTCGGGCGAACCAGCGTCGTCGAATTCCTGTTGCAGAAAGGTATGAAGGTGGACGCGAAGCTCGGCCATGGAGGCGAAACCGGTCTACACTGGGCCGCGTTTGAGGGACACGCCGAAATTGTCAGGCTCCTGCTGCTACGCGGCGCGCCGGTCGGCGCGATAGACGAAAGGTTCGAGGGAACGCCCTTGGAATGGGCGCTGTACGGTTGGGGTAATGCCCCGGAGAGGGCCGAACGCGGAGACTACTACGAAGTAGCCGCGCTGCTGGCTCGAGCAGGATCAAAACTGGACCGGCAGTGGTATGAGAAGAATGAAGACCGGAGCCGCGCCGCTGAGAAATTGCGATCCGACCCGCGCATGTTGGCGTCGGTTCATTGCGAGGTATTCAGTTAGATTTCCGCCCCCCCGGCGGAGATAATAGAACCATGCCTTTGATCACAGACGAGCCATTCCGTATCGGTCTCGTGCAGATGCCGTGCTCCAAAGATCCGGATGAGAACCTCAGTAAAGCGCAGAGTGGAATCCGTGATGCCGCGGGCCGCGGAGCGCAGATTATCTGCCTGCAAGAGCTCTTCCGCTCCCAGTATTTTTGCCGGGAAGAGAATGCGGAACTGTTCGACTTAGCCGAGCCGATTCCTGGCCCTTCCACGCACGTACTGGGCGACCTGGCCCGCGAGTTAAAGGTGGTGGTGATCGCGTCTCTGTTTGAGCGCCGCGCAGCGGGTCTGTATCACAATACCGCTGCGATGATCGATGCCGACGGATCGTTGCTGGGTGTGTACCGGAAGATGCACATACCTGACGATCCGCTCTATTACGAGAAGTTTTACTTCACGCCGGGCGATCTTGGTTTTCTGAATTTCGACACGCGGTACGGCCGCATTGCAACGCTTGTTTGTTGGGATCAATGGTACCCCGAAGGCGCCCGGCTGGCGAGCCTGGGAGGCGCCAGCGTGCTCTTCTATCCGACGGCGATCGGCTGGCATCCTGCGGAAAAAGCCCAATATGGAAAGGCGCAATTGGAAGCATGGCAGACCATTCAGCGCGCGCATGCCATCGCAAATGGCATCTACGTCGCCGCGGTGAACCGCGTGGGTTTTGAAGGACCCGCCGGCAACGGACTTGAGTTTTGGGGATCGTCTTTCGTCGCCGACCCGTTTGGGCAGGTGATCGCGCAGGCATCGCAGGACAAGGAAGAAGTTTTGGTGGTGGAGTGCGATCCCAAGCGGATGGAAGAGGTCCGGCGCAACTGGCCGTTTCTGCGGGACCGGCGCATCGACGCATACGGTGGAATCACAAATCGCTGGATCGGCCGCGCATGAACTATCGCATGCCCGCCGAGTGGGAGCCGCACGAAGGAACGTGGCTCGCCTGGCCGCATGAGCGCTCGGACTGGCCTGGAAAATTCGCGCCCATTCCGTGGGTCTATTGTGAAATCGTTAAGCGCCTGGCGCGCGTGGAGCGCGTCCATATTCTGATTGCCGATGCGGACGCGGAGCGGAAGGCCAGCGCCATGCTGCGCAAAGCCGGAGTGGAAATGAATGCGGTGGACTTCTTTCATTTCCCGACAGACCGGAGTTGGACGCGCGATTATTGCCCCATCTTCGTGAAAGACGGACGGGGTTCGTCCGTGATTCTGAACTGGCGCTTTAACGGATGGGCTAAGTACGGCAATTGGAAAGCCGATGACGCCGTTCCCGCAAGAATCGCAAAGCGCCTACGCCTGCCTGATGTGAAGCCGGAGCTGGATGGACGCCGGATCGTGCTGGAAGGCGGCAGCATCGATGTCAACAGCCAAGGGTTGCTGCTCACCACCGAGGAATGCCTGCTGAGTCCCATCCAGGCGCGAAACCCCGGCCTGAGCCGCGAACAAATGGAGCGCGTATTTTCGGAATACCTCGGCATTACGGAAACCATCTGGCTCAAAGATGGAATCACCGGCGATGACACGCATGGTCACGTGGACGATCTGGCACGGTTCACCGATGCCCAAACAGTGGTAATCGCGGTGGAGCCGGATCGGAACGAAGCGAATTATGAGCCCACACAGCATAACTTGCGGCTGTTGAAAAAACGGCCAGATCTACGCATCGTGCCGCTGCCGATGCCGGAACCGGTTTACTTCAATGGTCAGCGCCTGCCTGCCAGTTATGTAAATTTCTATATCGCCAACAGCCTGGTGCTCGCGCCCACGTTTAACGATCCGAACGATCGGGTAGCGTTGAACGTGCTTGCGAAGCTGTTTCCCGGCCGTGAAGTGGTGGGCATTCATTGCGGCGATCTGGTTCTTGGGCTTGGAACGTTGCACTGCATGACCCAGCAGCAGATCGCATAACATGAAAGACGGACTTTTCATGATGGGTGAACAATGATGGATGAGCATACTCGATTCATGCGGCGCGCCATCCACCTTTCCATTGAAAACGTGCAGCTCCTGCGAGGCGGGCCGTTCGGCGCAGTCCTGGTACGGGACGGAGAGATCATCGCCGAAGGAACAAATCTTGTTACCTCCACGAACGATCCAACGGCCCATGCCGAGGTGATGGCGATCCGTAGGGGTTGTACCGCGCTGAAAACGTTTCAGCTTGATGGCTGCGACCTGTACACTAGCTGTGAGCCGTGCCCTATGTGCCTGGGCGCGATTTACTGGGCGCGTCCGGCAGGGATCTTCTATGGCGGCACGCACAACGATGCGGCGAAGTTCGGATTCGACGATTCGTTCATTTATCAACAGACCCGTCTACCCGTGGAGCAGCGTCAAATCCCCATGAAGCAGTTGCTGGGCGAGGAAGCGCTTGCGGGGTTCTTCGAATGGCGGAAGAGCACCGAAAAGATTTTGTACTGAGAATCAATTGATGGGACCAGTCCTGGAGCTTCGCAACGTCTCGAAGCACTATCCAACCCACCCCGCGGTGACCGGCATCTCTCTTGCGGTGAACCGGGGCGAATTTTATTCACTGCTCGGCCCTTCCGGCTGCGGGAAAACGACGACGCTCCGGCTGGTGGCCGGTTTTGAAGAAGCGACCGAAGGGGATATCTTATTGAACGGCCGCCGCATCAATGATCTAAAGCCGTATCAGCGCAACGTCAGCACCGTGTTCCAGAACTATGCGCTATTTCCACATCTCACTGTGCGCGGTAATATCGAATTCGGCCTGAAGCGGCAGCAGACGAAGGATATCGCGCGCAAGGTGAGTGATGCGATGGACATGGTTCAACTCAACGGGAAGGAAGATCGCTTTCCTGGCGAGCTTTCCGGCGGCGAACGGCAGAGAGTCGCGCTGGCACGATCGCTGGTTCTCCGGCCCGATGTACTTTTGCTGGATGAGCCATTATCGGCGCTCGATCCGATTCTGCGGAAGCAGGTCCGCGCTGAACTGAAGAGTCTGCAACGGCGGGTAGGAACCACGTTTCTGTTTGTCACACACGATCAGGAAGAAGCGCTGTCGCTCTCCGACCAGATTGCTGTGATGAACGGGGGGCGGCTGGAGCAGGTGGGCACTCCACAGGAGATTTACTTGCGGCCGGCCAGCCGGTTTGTGGCCGGATTTTTGGGCGCGATGAACTGGATCGACGGAATTGGAATCCGCCCGGAAGCCACACGGATTTCGCGCAGTGCACCGAACGGCGATGCTAGATGCGTTCCGGGTACAGTGCAGCACGCGATGTTCCTCGGCAATTGTTTGCATGTAGAAACGATCCTGCACAACGGAGACAGGGTAGTTGCCGAAGTATCGCGGCTCGATGGATCGTTTGAATCTGGCGAAAATGTCCATTTGTGGTGGAATCCCGCCGACGAATTGCTGTTACCCCGCGTGTTGCCCCACGAAGTCCAATGACCCAACTGCGGCGTCTGTTTCTTGCACCGGCAAGCCTGACCATGGGTGTGCTCTTTCTGGCGCCGCTTGCAATTATTTTCGTTTACAGTTGGCTGAGCCGGGGCGTGTACGGCGGTGTGGCCGCGAAAGCCACGCTCGAAAATTATCAACGGCTGTTTGATCCGCTCTATGCGGTAATCCTCCTGCGCACGTTCGCCATGGCGGCGGTGGCTACTCTCGGTTGCCTGATCCTCGGCTTCCCCCTGGCGCTGTTCATCTCGCGCGCGGGTGCCCGGAAGAACCTCTATTTGCAGTTGGTGATCCTGCCGTTCTGGACCAGCTTCCTTGTCCGGACTTACGCCTGGATGTTTCTGCTGCGCGATACGGGACTCATCAACTCCGCGCTGCAATCGGCGGGGCTGATCCGCGCGCCGCTGCCGCTTCTATATAACAATGGCGCTGTTTTCCTGGGGCTGGTTTACGGATACCTGCCGTTTGTGGTGCTGCCGCTCTATGCCACGCTGGAACGTCTGGACAAGAATCTGCTTGAGGCCGCCGCGGATCTTGGCGCAAAGCCGTGGACCACTCTGACACGAGTCGTGGTCCCGCTGTGCGCTCCGGGCTTCCGGGCTGCGGCGCTGCTGGTGTTTATCCCTTGCCTGGGCGCGTACCTCACACCGGATCTGCTGGGCGGCAGCAAAACGGTGATGGTGGGGAACGTGATCCAGAATCAGTTCACAACAGCGCGTGACTGGCCTTTCGGATCGGCTGTTTCCTTGCTGTTGATGGCCGTTGTAATGGTGCTGCTCCTGTTGCTGATCCGGCGGAATGGAGAAGAGTTGATATGAAACGCGGGCTGGCGCTCTATGCGGCCGCCGCCTACCTGTTTCTGCACATTCCTCTGCTGGTGTTAGCGGTGTTCAGCTTCAACTCATCGCGCTTCACGGTGTGGCAAGGCTTTTCGCTCGATTGGTATCGCGCGGCATTCCACGATCCGCAACTGGCGGAGGCAGCCTGGAACAGTATCCTGATCGCGATTGCGGCAACCTTGTTCTCCACCGTGATCGGCACGCTGTGCGCTTACGGGATCTGGAAGCGCGACGCGAAAGTGCTTTCCGGATCGCTGTATTTATCGCTCGTCACGCCTGAAATCGTGATGGGCATTTCGCTACTGGTTTTCTTTCAATGGATCTTTCGCTTCCTGCGCGTGCAGTTGGGCATGCACACGGTGATCCTTGCGCACGTTGCCTTTTCACTGTCCTATGTAGTGATCGTGGTGATGGCCCGGCTCCGGACCTTCGATGCCACGCTTGAGGAAGCCGCGCTGGATCTGGGCGCAACCGAGTGGCAGGCATTCCGGGAAATCACCCTACCGGCGCTGGCCCCCGGAATCGCGGCTGCCGCGCTTCTCGCTTTCACCACGTCATTCGACGATTACGTCATCACCAGCATGGTGGCCGGCGTGGATTCGGAAACCTTGCCAATGGTCATCTATGCCATGGCCCGGCGCGGCGCAAATCCTGTGGTGAATTCGATATCGACAATGATCGCCGGCGGTCTGGGCGCTTTGATTCTGTTCTCAGAAAGGCTGCGAAAATCATGACGCGGCGGACTCTGTTCTTCACGGGCCTAGCCGGTGCGGCAGGTTGTTCGCGAGGCTCTCAACGCCGCTTGAACGTCTTCAACTGGTCCAGTTATGTGGCGCCAAACACTATCCCGGATTTCGAGCAGGAATTCGGTGTGCGCGTCCGCTACGCCGTGTATGAGAGCAATGAAGAAATGCTGGCCCGCGTGATGAGCGGCAACTCGGGCTGGGACGTGGTGTTTCCTACCAACTACTTCATCGAACCGATGCGGGAGACCGGGTTGCTCGCCCAGCTCGATCACCGGCGCTTGCCGAATCTCAATCAGCTCGATAAGCCGTTCCAAAGCCCCGCATGGGACCCGCAGCTTCGTTGGGGCGTTCCGTATATGTGGAACGCAACCGGGATCGCGTACAACCGGAACCTAATGCCTCCACCCGAAGCCTGGAGCGATCTGTGGAATCCCGCACTTGCCGGACACATCACTATGCTTGACGATCCAGTGGATGTATTCGCGGCCTGTCTGAAAAAGCTGGGCTTCTCTGCCAATTCGAGAAATCCGGAGGAGCTGCGGCGAGCACAACAGCAGGCCATCGCACAGAAACCGCTGGTCCGGGCCTATCTGAATGCCGAGGTGCGCGATCAACTGGTATCCGGCGACGTGCTGGCCGCGCAACTCTGGTCCACCAGCGCTCAGCAGGCCATCGACGCCTCGGCGCAAGTCGCCTTTGTTTATCCGAAAGAGGGCTTTCCCATTTACCCCGATAACGCGGTGATCCTGCGCGAGAGCCCCCGGAAAGAGTTGGCTCATCAGTTTCTCAATTACCTGTTGCGGCCGGAGGTCGCGGCGGCAATCGTGGTATCGGCCCGGACGGCCACCGCGAACGGCGGCGCCAGGGGACTGCTACCCGAGACAATTCGGAATAACCAGACGCTCTATCCGCCCCCGGGAGTGATGAGCCGTGGCGAATGGTCGGAGACAACGCCCCCGGCGATACAGCGGCTGCGGGACCGCCTCTGGACTGAGGTCAAATCGTCGTAGATTATAGGTATGCTCCTGGCACTCATGCTAATGACCAGCGCCGTGGATTGGGTTCCGATGCGCTGGACATCGGCCGATCCGAAATCGCTGGAACTCGTCAAAGGCACGGCGATCAATTGTCTGCTGCTGGAACGCGCGCAATGGTCGCCCCAGTTTGTCAAAGCTGCCGCGGACAACGGCATTATGACTCTGGGTGTGATTCACCCTGATGTGGATACGGTGGATGCGGCTCTTAACGCAAAGCTCAACGGCATTGTCCTCGAAGGAGACTTCGATGCGGCAGTTGCTCAGCGGCTGCGGAGCCGGCTTGCCGATTCCCGAATCTCCGTTGTTGAAATGCCGGCGCGATCGCGCATGCGGTTGGACGCCGGGTCGCCCGTCATCGGCACCTGGCAGGGTGTATGGCCCGGAATTCAGGTAGACGCTGGCGGCGCCACGAAATCGGCTCCGAGCGGCGCGCCATGGATCAACACGAACATGGGATTCATCCGCTTCGTCCGTGCCGTGACAAACGCAACGGTGTGGATGGGCAATCGGCCTCCTGAAAAATCGGTCATCAAGGCTGAGAGGTATCTGCAAGCGATCTGCGATGCAACGGTGGTTGGCGGGCGCTGGGTGATCGCGCTGGATGAGGATTTGGGCAAACGGCTCTATGCAGGAGAGGCATCCGCCCTGCAGGACTGGAAGCGAATCACGCAACAGGTTGGCTACTTTGAAGCCCATCCGCAATGGCGGAACTTGCAACCTGCGGGCCAGCTTGCGCTGGTGCAGGATGTGGGCAGCGGCGGGCTTCTTTCAGGCGGCATTCTGGACATGATCGCCGTCAAGCACACGCCCGTGCGGCCGGTGCCGAGCCGGAAATTGAGCGGCACTGTGATGGACGGCTCGAAGATGGCGGTGAACGTGGACCCAGGGTCATTGACCGACGATCAGAAGGACGTGCTCAAGCGATTTACCCGTTCGGGCGGCACCTTGCTGACCGCGCCGGCGGGGTGGAAATTCCCGGCCCCGAAGACGGGCCAGATCACGCTCGCGGACGAGGACGTGAAGGTGCTGGATGAGATCTGGAAAGAGCTGAACACCATGACTGGCCGGCGGAATCTGGGCGCCAGGCTGTTCAACGTTTCGAGCATGCTTTCCCATCTGGTGCAGACCCCGGATGGGAAGAAGACGGTTTTGCAACTGGTGAACTATTCCGATTTTCCCGCCGACGCGGTAACGGTTCATATGCTCGGCAAATTCCAAAGCGCGAAGCTCTATTTTCCGGATGGGCCCGTCAAAACGGTCCCGGTTTACGAGAGCGAGGAAGGCACGGGAATCGATATTGAGAAAATAGGCGTCTCGGCGACACTGGTGCTGGAGTAGCGTTACATTAGGAAAAGCAAGACGTCTAACACCACTGTGAGGTTCTGTGTTTAAACTCCGCCTAATTATCCCTTTCACTCTTCTTGCATTCCCTTTGGCCGCCCAGACTTCCACGAAGCAGGGTTTCGATGTAAACGCGATCGACAAAAAAGCCGACCCGTGCGTGGATTTTTACCAGTATGCCTGCGGCAACTGGCTGGCGAACAATCCCATCCCGCCGGACCAATCCACTTGGGGCCGCTTCAGCGAACTGCACGAACGGAATCAGCGGATTCTCAAGGACATTCTGGAAACCGCCGCGGCGAAGAAAAACGAATCTCCCGTTGAGCAAAAGATCGGCACCTATTATGGGGCTTGCATGGATGAGAAGGGCATCAACGAGAAGGGAACCGCGCCGCTGAAACCGGAGTTGGACCGGATCAACGGGCTGAAAGATAAATCGGGTATCGGCGATGAGGTTGCGCGGCTGCAAAGGCTGGGTGTGAATGCGCTGTTCACCACGGAATCGACACAGGATCTGAAGGACGCAACCGAAGTGATCGGCGAGGTGGACCAGGGCGGCCTGGGTCTTCCGGAGAAAGATTACTACCTGAAGCAGGATCCGAAATCGGTGCAGACCCGGAAGGAGTACGTGGCCCATGTGCAGAGGATGTTTGAGCTGCTGGGAAATTCGCCGGAGGTGGCGGCAAAAAAGGCTGCTACCGTGATGAGCATTGAAACGGCGCTGGCCAAGGGTTCCATGGACATCGTGAGCCGCCGCGATCCGGAAAAAGTCTATCACCGGATGACCACGGCGGAGCTTGCAGCGCTTGCCCCCAACTTTGGGTTTACGAAATTCCTCACCGACGTTGGCATGCCGCCCGCTAAGACCCTCAACGTGACCGTGCCCGAGTTCTTCAAGACAGTGGGGAAGGAACTGAAAGACGTGAGCCTGGACGACTGGAAAACCTATCTGACCTGGCATTACGTCCATGCCGCCGGGCCATTTCTGCCGGATGCCTTCGTGAAAGAGAACTTTGCGTTTTACGGCAAGGATCTGACGGGCGCGAAGGAGTTGCGGGCCCGGTGGAAACGCTGCGTGGACGCGACCGACGGCGACCTGGGAGAAGCGCTGGGGCAGAAGTATGTCGAGTTGACCTTCGGCAAAGAGGGCAAGGACCGCACTCTCAAACTGGTGCATGAGATTGAGAAGGCGATGCAAAAGGACATCAACCAGATTACCTGGATGACGCCGGCCACCAAGGCAAAGGCGCTTGAAAAGTTGCAGGCGGTGGCGGACAAGATTGGATACCCGGACAACTGGCGGGATTACAGCAAGCTGAAAATCGAACCGGGCGACGCGGTTGGGAACTCGTTCCGGTCGAACATTTTTGAGTTCCAGCGCCGTCTGAACAAGATCGGCAAACCGGTAGACAAGCTGGAATGGCAGATGACGCCGCCGACCGTAAACGCCTACTATGATCCGCAGATGAACAACATCAACTTTCCCGCCGGCATCTTGCAGCCTCCGTTTTACGACAACAAAATGGATGACGCTGTGAATTATGGGGCCATTGGCGCGGTGATTGGACACGAACTGACACATGGTTTCGACGACCAGGGCCGCCAGTTCGACGCCAAAGGAAATCTGACCGACTGGTGGACGCAGGCCGATGCCAAGGAGTTTGAGAACCGGGCGGGCTGCATCGAAAAGGAGTACGGCAACTTCGTCGCTACAGACGATCTCAAGCTGAACGGCAAGTTGACGGAGGGTGAGAACGTCGCCGACAACGGCGGGCTCCGGCTGGCGCACATGGCCTTGATGGACGTGCTGGGCGGCAAGACGCCGCCTAAGATCGATGGGTTCACTGCCGATCAGCGTTTCTTCCTCGGCTTCGCGCAGGTTTGGTGTACCAACATGACGGAGCAGGCGATGCGGCTGCGAGCCCAGACCGACCCGCATTCGTTGCCGAAGTACCGGGTGAACGGCACAGTTTCGAACATGCCCGAATTTCAGAGCGCGTTCTCTTGCAAGGTTGGGCAGCCGATGGTCCGCGAAAACGCGTGCCGCGTTTGGTAAAAATTTGAAAGGGGAATTGTGATTACTTTCCGGTTGTTTCTGGCCACTGGTGTGTCCTGTGTTGCCCTGCTGGCCCAAGGATCTTTGAAGCCCGGCTTCGACGTCAACGCGATTGATAAGAGCGTCAATCCGTGTGAGAACTTCTATAAATACTCTTGCGGAAACTGGATCGCCAGTAGCCCGATCCCTGCGGATCAGTCGTCGTGGGGACGATTCAACGTGCTTGCGGAGCGGAACCGAACCATCCTGAAAGACATTCTGGAAACGAGTTCCGCAAAGAAGACGCGGACGCAGGCCGAGCAGAAGATCGGCGATTACTATGCGGCCTGCATGGATGAACGAGGAATTGAGGCGAAGGGCACTGCTCCTCTGAAACCGGAACTCGCCCGCATCGCGGCAATCCCGAATAAGGCTGATCTGGCCGATGAGGTTGTGCGCCTGCACAAGTCCGGCGTACACGTGTTTTTCGGATTCACCTCCGGGCAGGACTATAAGGACGCATCCCAGGTCATTGCGCAGGCGGTTCAGGGCGGTTTGGGTCTCCCCGACCGGGACTACTATCTTAAAGACGATCCGAAATCGATTGAAACCCGGTCGCAGTATGCCGCGCACGTTCAGAGGATGATGGAACTGCTGGGGCATCCGGCAAATCAAGCTGCGGCTGAGGCGCAGGCTGTGATGGCGATCGAGACGCCGCTTGCGAAGGGATCGCTCGACCGTGTGTCACGGCGCGATCCGAACAAGACTTATCACAAAATGAGCACTGCCGAGTTTTCGGCACTGGCGCCTTCGTTTGCCTGGGCGAAGTATTTGTCCTCCATCGGCGCGCCGCCGATCAATACGCTGAATGTTGTGGCGCCGCAGTTTTTCACCACGCTGGAAGCAACGATTAACCAGAACAGCTTGGAGGATTTGAAGACCTATCTGACCTGGCATTATGTGACCACCTCTGTTTCCATGCTGCCGTCCGCGTTCGTGAACGAGAACTTCCAGTTTTACGGCAAAACGCTCACTGGGGCACAGGAATTGAAGGTGCGTTGGAAGCGGTGCGTACAGGCCGTCGATGAGGATCTTGGCGAGGCGCTCGGCCAAAAATACGTGGAGCTGACGTTTGGGGCGGAAGGGAAAGAACGCACGCTCAAAATGGTCCACGCGCTGGAGAAAGCGATGGAGAAGGACATCAACGAACTCACGTGGATGACTCCGGCCACCAAGAAAAAGGCTGTGGAGAAGCTGCACGCGATTGCGAATAAGATTGGGTATCCCGAAGACTGGAAGACTTACAGCGGCATGGCGGTGACCAACGACGACGCCTTGGGGAACTCGCTTCACGCCAATGAATGGCAGTGGAAGGACAATCTGGCGAAGATCGGAAAGCCGGTGAATTACAAGGAGTGGTTCATGAGCCCTCCGACGGTGAACGCTTACTATAGCCCTGTGCAGAACAACATCAACTTCCCGGCTGGTATCTTGCAGCCCCCGTTCTTCGACAGCAAGCTGGACGACGCGGTGAATTTCGGCGGCATCGGCGCGGTGATCGGGCATGAGTTGACGCACGGCTTCGACGACCAGGGCCGGCAGTTCGATGCAAAGGGAAACCTGGCGGATTGGTGGACCGCGGAAGATGCCAAGGAGTTTAAGGAGCGGGCATTGTGCATCGACAAGCAGTACAGCGGGTACACGGCGGTGGGCGACCTGAAGCTGAATGGCAAGCTGACACTCGGCGAGAATGCGGCTGACAACGGCGGCCTCCGGATCGCCTATATGGCGCTGATGGACTCGCTGGCGAACCGGACGGCGCCGAAGATCGACGGCTACACGCCTGAGCAGCGGCTCTTCCTGGGGTGGGGCCAGATCTGGTGCATCAATCAGAAAGACGAGGCTGTAAGGTTGCGAACCCTGACCGACCCGCATTCGCCCGGGCAATACCGGGTGAATGGGACGGTTTCAAACATGCCCGAATTTCAGAAGGCGTTCGGGTGCATGCAAGGCCAGCCGATGGTTCGGGAGAATGCCTGCCGGGTTTGGTAGCTGGTTATCTCGTCAACTGCCAGTTGTCGTCGAAGAGGCCGGCTAACACCACTTTGTTGTCGGAGCGGCGGATGATTGCGTAGTCGCCCAGGCGCGGATACAACAGTGCGTTAGTGCCCTTGAAATCGGCTTCGCCGAATGTGTAGCCGCTGTTGAGGACTACGTACTTTTTCGGATTCAGGGGATTCGGATAGATCAACGCCAGGGTGTACTCGGTGGCGATGTATTTTTTGTTACCCGCGACAATGTTGCCGGCCGACCAGCGGATGGGCAGCTTGGCTGCTATGCGGGCGATCAGCTTGTTATTAGAAGGATCTCCGAAGAGCACCAAATTGTTCTTGGCGATATCCTCCTTCGTTACTGCCTTCTGATCCTTCACAGGGAGGTCGGCGCGCATCCACTTGGCGTATTCTTTCGCGAACTCAGCCGTCGGCTTCACACAGAGGAACGCATCCATGAAGGCATCGTCGATGGGGCCCTGCAGGCCGTGACGTTTGCGCAATAGCAGTTCCTTGCCGGCGGGCTGCCACTTCCCTGCCTTCTTCTCGAATGTTGCGCCGGAAGGAAGTTGCTGACCGTCGATCAGGACCGGGGATGGAGTGGTCAGGCTCAGGCGCGCGACGTTCTTCGTCTGGATGGTGATTCCCTGCCCTGTTTTGGCGGCATCCACATCGGTGCGCGTGTAATGCTTTTCGAGTTCATCCACCTTGAGCCAGAAGCATTCGTTGTAACGGGTGGTGTAGGTCACGAAGCGGATGTGCGCCGGGCTCTTGCGGGGACGATCGAAAACGGCGTCGATGATGTGGTCCGATTCCTTTTTGCTGTCCGGATGAAACTTGTGGGCAGTTTGCGGCCCGACCAGGAAATGAGCGGGGAGATCGGCGGCTGAGAGACCCTCGGCGTGGAGTTGGTTTTGGATATTTACGCTCGCCTGGAGTTGGGGGTCGATCTCGCCGCCATAGCCAATCACCGGGAGATTGAAGGCATTCAGGGCGTAGTCCACGGCATCGTAAATATGCATGGTGGCGAGCTGATACGGCGGCGCGTCCTTGATCTTTGCGTAGCGCATGGTCTCCGTAAAGCCGGCGCCAGCTTCCATGGCAGCCCACTTATCGGGATAGTGCAGGCCGAGGTGCCAAGCGCCGGCGCCGCCCATGGAGAAACCACGGAGTACGATCTGGTCCGGGTTGATGTTGTATCGTGAACGCACCGATTCGATTGCTTCGAACACATCGGTTTCGCCAGCCCAGCGGTACGCATTATTGGTACGGCCAAACACTTCAAGCTGGATATAGTCACCGGTGAATGTTGGCTTTTTTGGAGCGAGGAAACTGACCTCATTCATGTTGGCCGCGCGGCCGTGGAGAACGACATCCAAGCGAACGGGCTTCGCGGGATCGTAAGACTCCGGGATGGTCAGCGTATAGGGTTGCACGCTGCCATCTACCCGCGAGCGATAAGCGCGATTAACTCGGCCCTTTTCAGCAGTCCACGGTTTCTCGCCTTTTGTCAGCTGGCCTTCGCGTGCAATTCCAATATCGAGCACCGCGAGCGTATTGGTGAAATAGGCTTTCGTGTAGAACTCTTCCGGATGGCGGAGAATCCATTCTCCGGCTTTGCGGTAGATGGCCACGTCGGGATCGGTGGAGTGAATCGCATCGATCTTAGCGCGAATCTGCTGGATTTCCGCATCCGATGGCGCGTAGGGCGGGGCGGCTTCCTTTTGGGCGAACAGCACTCCGGCGGTGAGGGTCAGGATGATCCATTTCATAGTTGGTTATCTCGTTCGAAAGCGGTTTTGCAATTGGGACAACTGTTCGTCCAAACTCGGCTTCTTCGGGAGCTCTTTCTTTTCTTGCGCCTTTCGGGACGGCGGCGGGGATGCGGTTCTGGCTTCCAGTTGCTTGATGGACAGGGCTATGCGTTTCGCTTTCAGATCCACTGACAGGACTTTCACCTTCACGATTTGGCCTGCTTTCACGGCTTCGCTGGGGTCTTTAATGTAGCGGTTGGAAAGTTCGCTGACGTGAACGAGACCGTCCTGATGCACTCCAATATCGACGAAGGCGCCAAACGCGGTCACGTTGGCGACAGTGCCTTCAAGGACCATGTCCGGCGTGAGGTCCTTCATGGTCTTCACGTCGTCGCGCAACTGGGCCACGGTGAATTTTTCGCGCGGATCGCGGCCTGGTTTGCGAAGCTCCTCGCGGATATCGGTGAGCGTGTATATTCCTACTTTTTCGGTCTGAAAACCTTCGAAATGGACGCGTTCGATGAGGTCCGGTTTGGCAATCAAATCGGGAATGCTGAGGCTCAACGATTCCGCGATCTTCTCCACGACTGGATAAGATTCCGGATGAACGGCAGTCCTATCGAGAACATTTTCCCCGTCACGAATGCGCAAGAAGCCGGCGGCCTGCTCAAAGGTCTTGGGTCCGAAGCCCGGCACGGCGGTTAATTGGAAACGAGACCGGAACCGTCCATGCTCATTGCGATACTCGACGATTTTCTGCGCGGTTCGCTCGTTGATGCCCGCGACGTATCGGAGCAATGCAAACGACGCGGTATTCAGATCGACGCCGACGCGATTCACGCAGGATTCGACCGTGCTCTCCAGACCCTTCATGAGCTTTCGTTGATCGACGTCATGCTGGTATTGGCCGACGCCGATGGATTTCGGGTCGATTTTGACGAGTTCCGCTAGAGGGTCCTGCAGGCGGCGTCCAATGGAGATGGCGCCGCGAACGGTGAGGTCGAGGTCTGGGAATTCCTGACGGGCAATGTCAGATGCGGAGTAGACCGAGGCTCCGGATTCGTTCACCACAACGCTGAAAACGTCAGAGAGGCCGGCCTGGCGCAAGAAATCCTGAACCAACGATGCGGTCTCACGCGACCCGGTTCCGTTGCCGATGGAGATGGCGCGGATGTTGTATTTCGCGATCAGGGCGCTTAGGGTTTTTATTGAACCGACAAGATCGTTCTTGGGCTCCAGCGGGTAAATGACGGTGTGTTCCAGGAACTTGCCGGTGTCATCTACCACCGCGATTTTGCAGCCCGTGCGGATGCCCGGATCGATGGCAAGAACGTTGAGCATTCCGGCGGGTGGAGCAAGCAGCAGGTTCTCCAGATTTTCGCGGAATACGCGGATAGCTTCTTCGTCGGACCGATCTTTGAGTTCGAGGCGGACTTCGGTCTGGATGGATGGATTGAGAAGGCGTTCGTAAGAATCCTCGATGGCCTGCTCCAGATGCGGAACCCAGCCGCCGAATTCGCGAATGACCTTGTTCTTGAGGTAAGTGATGGGGGTGGCGGGATCGAGTTCGATTTCGAAACTGAGCACGCCTTCCTTTGCACCGCGCCGGACCGCGAGCATTCGATGCGAGGGGATTTTAGCGGCTGGCTCACTGTAATGGAGATAGAGTTTGTATTTGCCCTCGGGATCTTCCGCGCCTTCGATTCCCTTGCTGACAACGAGACCGTTTTCGAGCATCATCTGGCGGAGCACTTTGCGGAACTCGGCGTTTTCGGAGATCCATTCGGCGATGATGTGGCGGGCTCCGGTGAGGGCTTCCTCGGCGCTGGCGACTCCGAGCGTTTCGTTGACGAAGGTGGCGGCGAGGTCCGCGACGGGGATTTCGCGGGGCTGCTGATCCCAAAGATATTGGGCGAGCGGTTCGAGACCCTTCTCCCGTGCGATGGAGGCCTTGGTTCGGCGCTTGGGCTTATAAGGAAAATAGAGGTCTTCGAGTTCGTTCTTTTCGAGGACGGCTTCGATTTTCGCGCGGAGCTCGGGCGTCAGCTTGCCTTGTTCTTCAATCGATTTGAGAATCGTCTCGCGGCGTTCTTCCAATTCGCGGAAGTAGCCGAGCTTTTCTTCGGTGCCGCGGATTTGTACTTCGTCCAGATTGCCGGTGGCCTCTTTGCGATAGCGGGCGATGAAGGGGACGGTAGAACCTTCGTCGAGAAGCTCGATTGTGGCAATGAGGCTTTTGAGGCCGATGTTGAGTTGCTGGGCGATGTGCAGTAGGAGGGCGGTGGTGAGTTTCTTGAGATCCATAGAGTGATGAACTTCTATGATACTTGCGCGTTTTACGAAACGCAGCGAATCCCATTTTCGAACAGTATTGGTTCGGTGGGAGTACTGGGTGGGGGTTGCGGTCCGCGGAGCGCGTGGCACTGAAGTGGCCCGGCGAGTTTGTTCGTGCAATTTTTAAATTAGTGTGTCGAGGGCCTGACGGAAAAGGCGTTCGTGGTGGGCACGGTAATGGGCAACAGTGTAGAGCCGGCAGGCGGCTTGAACTGGATGCGACTCGGCATAGATTTCGTCTCCCAGATTGTTGAATTGCTCGATTTGCCAGTAGGCTTGGCCCATTTGTGCGACGATGGCGTGATGTTGAAGGCTGCCAGCGTTTCTGTTTAGAATTTCTTCCTCGGCCTCAACTGGCTCCATTCGGGGGTCCCTGTACGCCGGCTGAATCAGTTTTTTTTTATGGTTTGTCCAATGTGGCTTCCGACCGCACGCCTTCAACTCCTCTTATTCTTCATCTTTGAAAAGCCCCGTCAAGCCCGGCCATTTTCATGCCCGAGGGTGTGCATCGGCACATCGTGGTTTTTTTTGAACGTCAATAATGATGTGGGCTTTCTCTAACTCTTCCTGCAAACGTTGATTGTGCCGGCGCAACTTCTCGTTTTCGGCGGCCAACGGATTCCGCTGCGGCTGCGGACCTCTCTTTTGAGAAAAGGCCTTGTGCACCGCGGCATCCCGCTCTTTCCGCCAGCCGTGCAACGTCGAGGAATAAATCCCTTCCCGCCGTAGAATCACACCAACCCCGCCACGTTGGCCAGCGCGCGGTCGGTTTCTCCTAATATGCGCTTCTTCTCGCCGGCGCTAAAGATGCGCCGTTGCGCCTTGGCTGGCACTTCGACGTCCGCCGAACTGGTTCCAAAAGGAACTGAAATCTTGGCTTCGCTCACGATGGTTCTCCTTGCCGCCCTGCTCTGTAATTATGGCCGCGGTAGGTGTCTCATCGATATTGGCACGGAGGGTTTTGGCTGAACACGTTACGCGCTTTGGCTTGGTGCCGCATGACATTTTCGCGTCGAGTAGAACCAGGTGGCTAGAAATGTGTCTGATTCGGTCGAGAACTGTCTCGCCACCGGTCAACGGGCGGACGATCTCGACAGCGAGAGCTTCTATCAAACGAGTAAACCGATCCGGGAGCCCGGATGGTGGATTGGGTGCTCCCGCTAGTGACACAAATCAGCGTTCAGCATTTCCAACAGCGCGGCGATCGCCGGGTATCTCAGATTGAAATCGTTTGTCATTGCGTGAGCGAAGCGGGATCTTTCCCCGGTACTTGATGCCGAGCGCGCGGTAGTCGTCCAGCTTCAATTGGAATAGTTGGCCGGGAGTTACGCCGGTTAGGAAGTTCTTAGATCGCAATAGCGCGGTGGCTCGTATTTGCAAGTCGATCCAGCGCTTAGCAGGATGCTGAAAAAACCTTATTCTCAGCTGTCGCTTCTCTCATTTTCTGCTTGAGCTTGCTTTTGGGAGACTATGCAGAGCTTTTTGAGGCTCCTCGTTGGGGAGTATGTGACCAGAAGCCTTGTTTTCAGGCCT